>JAYWBH010000733.1:0-9654 GCA_043781815.1 Bryobacterales bacterium
CGCAGTAGGAAAGCTTACAGAAAACACGCCGTGACGACTGGTGGTGCGTGGTGGTTTGTAATCTAAATTGAAGGGACCATTGTATTCATGGCTCCGCAATAGAACTAAAACATTCAACCAGTCCAGGGGATTCACAAGCCCAACGGCAATGTCCACATCGTGCTTCAAACGGTAACCGTCATTGATGTCGAAATGCCACAGCTTGCCGCATAGCAGTGCTCTGGCCAATGCCGCCCGCGGTGCTGCGCCCCACATCAGTTCGTGCAAATATTCCGGGTTCAACCCCACCATTTCCGGATGTTCCAAAAGTCCGGATGAAATAAATCCCAACATGGCATCGGAGGTGGGCAGTAGAATTTCCGCCTGCGGCTCAAACGGCTTGGCCTCCATGCAATGCTTCAACGTGGGCCTTCCCATTTTGCCGGCAATTTCAATATCGGCACGGCAGGCGGCGTTTAAACCTTCCGCATACCAGCGCAATGTTTCGGTTTCTTCCACGGCACCTTGAACGGAATAGCCAAGCGTACCTGGCCAATACACCGCATAACTGGCACCCAACTGATGACCCATTTGAACTGTGTTGCACAATCGCCAGGTTGCGTACTGCCGTATTTGAGGGGATTCAGCCGCCGGACTGGCTGCAAACACCGCGTGATGAAATGTTTCTGTGGTCACCATGGAACAAGCCACGCCGTTGTTTTTCAAAGACGACTTGATCTTGCTGATGGTTTTTTCCTGACCTTCCTTACCCAGGTCGTCAGTAGCGATCACATCTGTATCATGAGTACACCAATGCCCAATGCCGATTTTGCCATACGCTTCAATCACTTTCTCAAAGGTGATTGGCGACCGTGTGGGGGCATGAAACAGCGCTTGCCCTTCATACGCCGCTGCCCACTGCGGGCCCGTCAAAAAATACTTACGGCGGGTATCCGGTGAATAGGAACCGCCACAAGCATTGGCCAAACGGTCAACCAAAGCTTGCTGTTTATTAATAGGAATTGGTTTCATGGTGATCCGGGAACTTCCTAGCATAACCCAGTCAGATGGCCTTCAGACAACTACCCGTTTTTAAATAATGTAAGCAGCAATACGGTGGTGGTTTCAGCATGTACAGAATGCTGCAAATCCTTATCCATGCGCACCAGCGTCCCCGCCGCAACCGCGTGTTCCTTCTCCCCGCTTTTGAAAAGAGCATTGCCTGCAAGTAAGCAGATAGTGCCTGGAAATGGTGCTTTGTGCGTTTTCAATCCTGATCCGCCCACAATCACAAGGCGGACTATTTTGACCAAGGAATCTTCATGGACGACTCTGCTCATCACGCCGCTGGGTGGCAATTCGTTGGTTCCTGCCAAATCTTGAAATATTTCGTAAGTTTCCATACCCTCCACTCTACACATCTTGATAGAATCAACCCTGAATGAGTCAAGAAGCTATCTATCTGCCAAGCCCGGAGTTTGTCTCCCAAGCTAACGTCAAAGGTATGGAAGGGTACCGCGCCCTCTATCAGCAAGCATTGGACGATCCTGAAAAGTTTTGGGGAAATCTTGCCGAAACGGAACTGCACTGGTTCCAGAAATTCGACAAAGTCCTGGATTGGAGTGAAGCTCCTTTTGCCAAATGGTTTGTTGGTGGAAAGACCAACGTCTGCTATAACTGCGTGGACCGCCACCTGAATACAGATCGCAAAAATAAAGCTGCCATCATTTTTGAAGGCGAACCCGGCGACCAGCGCGTCATCACCTATCAGGAATTGCATCGGCTAGTTTCCCGATTCGCGAATGTATTGAAGGGCAGGGGATTGCAAGCCGGGGATCGATCCATCATCTACATGCCGATGATTCCGGAAGCGGCCATTGCCATGCTTGCCTGTGCCCGCATCGGCGTAATTCATAGTGTGGTGTTCGGCGGGTTCTCTGCTGAAGCACTGAAGACTCGCATTCAAGATTTGAATGCGCAAGTGGTGATCACAGCCGATGGTGGTTGGCGTCGTGCAAAGGAAGTACGGCTGAAAGATGCAGTGGACGAAGCCGTCAAAGACTGCCCCTCTGTGGCCAATGTGATCGTCTACAAGCGCACCGGATCAGCGGTTCCGATGGACCCGCATCGCGATCATTGGTGGCACGATTTAGATGAAGGTGTCAGCGAAGATTGTCCTGCGGTTCCACTGGATAGTGAGCATCCTCTGTACGTTCTTTATACGTCAGGCACCACCGGAAAGCCCAAGGGAATTCTACACACCACAGCGGGCTATTTGTTGCAAGCTGCCATGACCGTGAAATGGGTTTTCGACATGAAGGAGCAGGATACCTACTGGTGCTCTGCCGATATTGGCTGGGTCACCGGCCACAGTTACATTGTGTACGGACCTCTTGCTGTTGGCGCGACCAACATAATGTACGAAGGTGCCCCGGACACACCTGCGTTTGATCGTTGGTGGCGCATCATCGACAAGTACAAAGTCAGCATCTTCTATACTTCGCCGACCGCTATTCGAGCGTTAATTCGTCAAGGAGATCATTGGCCCAAAGCGCACAATTTAGAGAGCCTGCGCTTGCTTGGAAGCGTTGGTGAACCCATTAATCCTGCTGCCTGGGAATGGTATCACTCCGTCATCGGCAAGAACCGTTGCCCCATTGTGGACACATGGTGGCAGACCGAAACCGGTGCCATCATGATTGCCCCCATGCCCGGTGCGGTGCCGCTAAAACCTGGATCGGGTACTTTGCCCATGCCCGGTGTGGTCCCTGAAATTGTCGATCTGAAAGGTAACCCGGTTCCTGATGGCAACGAAGGATATCTGATTTTGCACAAGCCCTGGCCCAGCATGTTGCGAACGCTTTGGGGTGATCCTGACCGCTATAAAGAGGCCTATTGGAGTAAGCTGAAAGGCATCTATTTTACGGGTGATGCGGCACGTCGTGATAAGGATGGATATTACTGGATTCTGGGTCGCGTCGATGATGTGATGAACGTCAGTGGACATCGGTTAAGCACCATGGAAGTGGAATCAGCTTTGGTCCGCCATCCGCATGTGGCAGAAGCGGCAGTAGTGGGCAAGCCGCATGAGATTACCGGGCAAGCCGTCTGCTGTTTCGTGACGCTGAAGAAAGGTGTGGATCAAAAGCACGACGAGTTGGGCAAGGAACTGCGGCAATGGGTGGCCCATGAAATTGGAGCCTTCGCCCGACCCGAAGAAATTCGTTTCACCGATGCACTGCCAAAGACTCGTAGCGGCAAAATCATGCGCCGACTTCTACGAGAAATCGTTACTTCGAATACAGTGGGTGGTGATGTGACTACTTTGGAAGATATGTCTGTATTGACTCGCCTGGCATCACAAAACGACGAGGATTAGTTGGCTGTCGAACTGTTGGAGATGCCAGTAGCTTTCACGAGTTGCTGAAATTGCAGCGCACGAAGTTCGAAGAGTTCGACATCCAACATCGGAAGAATATAATGGATCAATGCCTAGCGAATGGTTTGCGGACACAACTACCGAAGCGCTGAATGTCTACATTGAACTTCATCGAGCCATGTCGCAGAGCCAACGCCTTGCCAGGGTTTTCGAGCTCGGCCAATTTCAACATTCCCTGCAAGTGGCCAATGTAAGATCAAACTATCCCGATGCTGACGAGCAAGAAGTGTTTTTGCGCGTCGCGACCCGTCGTCTTGGGCGCGACTTGATGATTGAAGTTTACAACTGGGATCCGGACCTTCATCCGTGACGGAACTTGGCGTGGTTTTTGCGAAGTTGCTTGAGGTTCTCGACCGATTCGAGATCCTCTACCTTGTGGGTGGCTCTGTTGCAAGCGGAAGCTACGGCCTTCCTCGCCAAACCAACGACATCGACATTGTCGCGGATTTTGCAACAGCGAACCTGGCCGAATTCTTCCATCTGCTAAAGGAAGACTTTTATGTGGATGGCGAGACGGCCATGGAGGCCATACGGCAAGGACGCCCCTTCAACGCAATTCACCTCAAAGGCGCTTTCAAGTTCGATTTCTTTCCGGCAAGTGCGGGAGGATTTTCACAATCCGAACTGCGGCGTCGACGTTACACTGTTTCAGCCATGCCGGGGCTGACGAATATCGAATTTGCAATCTCTAGCCCGGAGGATACTATCCTCGCGAAAATGGTTTGGTTTCGAAAAGGTGGTGAAACTTCTGATCGCCAATGGCACGATATCCTTGGTGTTCTCAGAGTTCAAATGGCCACTCTGGATCAGGATTACCTAAGTCATTGGGCTAAGCAATTGAATGTTACAGACCTTCTGCACAAGGCAACGAAAGACAATCGCGAGATTTAAATTAGTGAATAAATATCTGTTCTTCGAAACGATTTTAGGTTGGTGAAAATTGGAATAACGTCGTCATCTCACTAATTGATCTGTGTAACTTTCGAGGCTTCAAAGGCCAATTCTATTCAAACTCACTATGTAATCCGTCTACTACATATGAGAGCAACTGTAATTTTCTTGGGAATCTTTACGAGCCTTGCCACCTTTGCTGCGGACACGCAATTTGGCTCCAGTACTTTTACCGTGGGAGTCGGTGGTGCATTTCCAGTGAGTGGATATCGTACCAGTGGTTTCCACAATGGTCCCTCTTTTGTCGGTGACTACGAATTCGGGTTGCACAGATTTGTCGCAGCAAACATTGGGGTAGAAAATTTTTCGTTACCTTATGACGTTAACTCTAAGTTTGGAATTTCAACCAATCGAGAGAGGGTTACCTTGATGCCTTTCGGACTTCGCGGAATTATTCCATTGGTCGATGATCGCATTGAGTTATTTGCTGGAACCGGTGCAGCAATTCTCTGGAGCAGCGAGTATAACCTTGGGCACCCTTTCCAGAGAAACAATATTCTTTGGCAGTTAAACAGCGGAGCACGCATCGCAGTAGACCGTTCCAAGCATTTCCGCATTGGGCCAACCGTCAAATACTATCGCGACCTGGGCAGACCGACACAGCAATGGGTCTCGGTGACCGGGGACTTAAGTTTTCGATTCGGACATTAACTGGCGAGCCAGAGCATTGGTGCGGATCATCGCAATTAAGTACTAACCGGCCGGATATACTAACCGGCGCGTGCCCCAGTACAATTCAGCCGCCACGACATGCCGTGATACCATAAAAGAGTCTTAACAACCATCATGATTCGTGCTTTTCGCGGGGTGCTGCCACGTGTTGCTCCCTCAGCCTATATCGATCCCAGCGCACAAGTTATCGGCGACGTCACCCTTGGGGAACGCTCTTCGATTTGGTGTAATGCAACGCTGCGTGGCGACGTCAATCGTATTGTCATCGGCAATGAATCCAACGTTCAAGATAACGCCGTTTTGCATGTGGATGAAGGCGATTTCCCTTTGCACCTGGGTGATCGCGTCACCGTTGGACATTCTGCAATGCTGCATGGCTGTACCGTGGAAGACGGGGCCTTGATTGGCATTGGGGCCATTGTGTTGAATGGCGCGAAAATTGGTGCAGGCGCGGTGATTGCCGCTGGTGCGCTGGTGTCCGAAGGGGTTGAGATTCCTGCCGGATCGCTAGCCATGGGCGTCCCTGCCAAAGTCCGTCGTCAAGTGACTGACGAAGAAAAAATCCGCTTCAGCGTGAATGCTGATCATTACGTTACCTTGTGCCAATCCTATCGCGAGGAACCTGCTTAAAGTGATCCGAGCTATCAAAGGGACACGGGACATTGTGCCTCCCGCTTCGGCAACGTGGAATCGCGTGGAAGCGGTGGCCAGGCGTGTGTTTGCCAGCTATAACTATCAGGAAATTCGCACTCCCATCTTTGAGGAAACGGCGCTGTTTGCCCGTGGTGTTGGCGAAGAAACCGACATTGTCTCCAAGGAAATGTATACCTGGGAAGATAAAGACGGTACGTCGTTAACGCTGCGACCGGAAAATACCGCATCGGTGATTCGAGCCTTCATTGAGCATCGGATGGACCAGATTCCGGGGCCGAAAAAGTTGTATTACATGGGGCCCATGTTTCGTCGGGAGCGTCCGCAAAAAGGCCGTTATCGCCAGTTCTACCAGATTGGTGCGGAAGTGATTGGGTCGGAATCCCCAGCCACCGATGCCGAAGTGATTGAAATGGTGGTTGCCATTTTGACCGAGTGCGGCGTGGAAGGCTTGCACCTGATTATCAACTCCGTCGGATGCCCGGATTGCCGTCCAGGCTTCAACGCTGCGTTAAAAGAGCATCTGCAGCCTATGAAGGCGAGCTTGTGCGAAAACTGCCAGCGTCGCGCGGAGACGAATCCGCTGCGGGTGTTGGATTGTAAAGTACCTGCCGATCAACCCTACATTGAAACGCTGCCATCCATTCTGGATTACCTTTGCCCTGTTTGTGCACAGCATTTTGCTGCCGTTCGCGAATTTCTAGATGACCGTGGCATCACCTATGAAGTGCGGCCGCGTCTGGTGCGAGGGTTGGATTACTACACCCGCACGACCTTCGAAATTACTCATGGTGGCTTGGGCGCACAAAGTTCGGTGATGGGTGGTGGCCGGTACGATGGTCTGGCTGAAATGTTGGGTTCCAAAGTGGCGTCCCCTGGGATGGGGTTCTCCATTGGCGAAGATCGTCTGGTTATGATTGTGGAAGAAACCACGGCTGCCCAACCTCTGAGTCTTGATCTTTATATTGCCCCGATGGGCGACGCCGCCATGCGTCATGCCGGAGTGTTGGCTCGCGATCTGCGTCGTGCTGGCGTATCGGTGGAAGTGGGTGAGGGCAAGCTGAAGCGCCTGATGGAATGGGCGAATAAAGCTGGTGCCAGAAACACTCTCATACTGGGTGATAACGAAATTAACGCGGGCACCTATGCCCTGAAAGACATGGCTTCAGGCGAGCAACGCAGCCTGAGCCGAGAAGAACTTGTCCGAAATTTAACGTCGAAAAACTAATATCTGATATGGCTGAACAAGTACCACTCGATTTTCTTGGAGACCTTCGTCGCACTCATAATTGCGGCCAGTTGCGGGCAGCCGACGCGGGGAAACGCGCGCTGGTGATGGGATGGGTGCACCGCCGCCGCGATCTGGGCGGAATCATCTTCATTCACCTGCGGGATCGCTTCGGCATCACCCAGATTGTTTTTGAAGCGGACATTGATTCCGCAATCCACGCCAAGGCGGAAATGCTGCGTTCGGAATTTGTGGTGGCAGTGGAAGGCAAAATTCTGCTGCGCACTGCCGATACCATCAACCCCACTCTGGACACCGGTGAAGTGGAACTGTTTGTGGACAAAGTGTGGATACTCAATGAGAGCCGCACTCCTCCGTTCCCCATGGACGATGCTGACAACATAAATGAAGACGCGCGTCTGAAATACCGTTACGTGGATCTGCGTCGGCCCAGTGTGCAGCGCAACATTATTTTGCGTTCCAAGGTGGCTTTCGCCGCTCGACAGGAACTGGACAAGATGGGCTTTCTGGAAATTGAAACGCCCTTCATGACCAAGTCCACTCCCGAAGGGGCTCGCGATTTTCTGGTGCCTAGTCGCATCAACCCTGGCCAGTTTTACGCCTTGCCGCAATCGCCGCAAATTTTCAAGCAGCTTTTGATGGTTGCTGGTTACGAAAAATATTTCCAGATTGTGCGCTGCTTCCGCGATGAAGACCTGCGCGCTGACCGTCAACCGGAATTCACTCAGATTGATTTGGAAATGAGTTTCCCGCAACAGGACCGCATTTTTGAAGTCATCGAACCGTTGCTGGTTCGGGTATTTGAAGAGGCCGGATTCAAGATTGAAGCTCCGTTTCCGCGCATCACGCATGCCCAGGCAATGAGTTCCTATGGGATCGACAAGCCGGACCTGCGCCTTCCGCCTTTTTACCAGGTGAATGACCTGTTCCCAGCCGATTCCGGGCTGTTTACCCACGATTTACCATTGGTTGCGATCCATATTCCCAAGACCGGGCAGCTTTCACGCAAAGAACGTGACGATTTGAGAGCCTTTGGCCTTCCCATGGGACTGCGCGTTTACGACGATATGAAGCGCCTGGACCGCGACT
This sequence comes from Bryobacterales bacterium, assembly GCA_043781815.1. Classification (GTDB taxonomy): domain Bacteria; phylum Acidobacteriota; class Terriglobia; order Bryobacterales; family Bryobacteraceae; genus JANXSF01. The sequence goes on from JAYWBH010000733.1 coordinate 8,031, forward strand.
TTCCGGAAGCAATGGCCAAGGTTCGCGAACGGGCCAGCATTGCCGATGACGATTTGCTGATGCTGGCAGCCTGGGCTGGGGAACCAGAAGGTCATCTGCCGGATCATACGGTGTTCAAGGCTTGCGGACAGTTCCGTTTAGAAGCTGCGCGGCGCTTCAATGATCGGCACCAGTTGTTGGATCCAAAGGTGTTTAAGTTCCTTTGGGTAGTGGATTTCCCCATGTTTGAATGGGATTTTGAAGACAAGCGTTGGATGGCGGCGCACCATCCGTTTACGTCCGTGTTGGATGAAGATATCGACAAGCTGGTGAACGATCCGGCCCGTTGCCGTGCCAAATCGTACGATATTGTTTTGAACGGGGTGGAGTTGGGTTCCGGGTCCATTCGGATTCATCGTCGCGACGTGCAATCGAAAGTGTTTTCGGCATTGGGTTTCAGCGAAGAAGAGGCCAAGCGCCGCTTTGGATTCCTGTTGGAAGCGTTGGAGTATGGGGCACCACCACACGGAGGCATCGCTTTGGGGCTGGATCGCCTAGTGATGATCCTGTGCGGCTTAACCTCAATCCGTGACGTCATCCCGTTCCCAAAGACGGCTAAAGGCACTGATTTGATGTGTGAAGCTCCTTCCACAGTTCCAGAAAAGAATCTGCGAGATCTTCATATTTCGGTCCTGGGGCCCAAAGCGAAGTGATTGCAACCGGAGGGGTCAGGTGAGCATCTAACGTGGTAGGAAGTAACACGATGAAACTCCTACGATTTGCGGTTTTGGCGGGCACTTTGATGGGCGCCCTTTTTGCTGCTGATGTAGATGGCAAGTGGAAGGGGCAACTCCCTGGGCGTGATGGAAACATGAGGGATATCGCGTTCGATTTCAAGGCTACTGGAAGCACGCTTACCGGCACCATGCAAGGATTTCGGGGTGAAGTGCCAATCACCGAAGGCAAAATTGAAAACGGGGCTATCCGCTTCAAAGTTTCTATGAACCTGGGCGGCAACGCCATGGTGATGAACTATGAGGGTTTGCAGGCTGGTGCGGAACTCAAGATGAAGATGGCCAGCGGAGGTTCTCCGCGATCCGTGGAATTTCTTTTGAAGAAGCTCTGAGCATTAACTCTGATCGGGAGCACGATTTTTGTATCGATAAAACGATTCAGTCACCCCAGTGACTGAATCGTTTTCGTTTTTGAGGTCTTGATATTGCTCAATGGCCTGTAAACATTGGGGATGACGCCATCACCCTAATGTCTATCTGCAATTACTTATTGCTTTGATCTTGGGAATGTTAGTTACTATTTCTCGTAAATCGAGTGTTGTGGTGGGTGCTTTGACTTCTCAAAAATGGACGTAAGTAGTTGATTTATTGACATTTATCAATAGTCCAGATATCTGCATTTTTTCCTAGTACGTCTCAAGCTAATTGTGATACAATTCAAATAATGTTGTTCCCTATTTATTAAGCTATCGACGAGGCGCTTGCGGCCCGATTACCATTGGGGCCTATCCGTATGAAGCGAAAAATTAATTAACGAGGTTTGCTTTTGAAACAGGTAGTATCTAAAGGTCTTGTTCTTTTCACCATCATTTTGCCCCCGGCTGCAAACACTGCAGCTCAACCCAAATTCA
>JAYWBH010000734.1:0-9641 GCA_043781815.1 Bryobacterales bacterium
CCCTGTTTTTTGGCTTGTTCTTCCACTAAATATTCGTCTACAAATTCCTCGACAACCTTGCGCTGCGTTTCATGAAACGTGTTCCGCGCCTGGAAAAAAGCTGTCGGACGTTTGCTCTCAAGATCGGCCAGCGTTACTTTGCTGCCGTTGATTTCTACCATGACGACGGAATCGCTGGTTCGTGACCCGCTGTTCACTTCAGCTGCAAACGCTGATAGTGTGAATGCCAATGCGCCAGATAGTAAAAAAGCCTTTGTCATTTATCCTCCGATGCGAAACTCATCCCTAGCGGGCGGTCCGCTTTACATAGAAAATTCGGGTAACCTAGGCGAACCCGGTTACCCGATTACACTCAAACTGCTAAACATCTAAACAGACATCCGAACAACAACTCGGACAAAAACCAGACTCTAGAAACGAGCTGCGCCTGCGCCACCAGCACGGCAAGAACGGCAGATACCAAAGCCGCTTCCGTTACCGATGATGCTTGTGCAACGACCTGTGATGCTGACGCGTTCCTGTTCGTTCAATGTTGCAGGGATGAACGATGTTTCGGTGACTGCAAATGTGCCAGCAACCGGAGCGGCGTGAATTGTGGTGCCCCAACCGAGCATGCCAATGACAACTTGAAAGGGGCTACCAGGAGAGCCCGCGGATGCAGCACTGTTTACACAGTTGCCTGCAGTGTTGGTTGTCGTGCTGAGCAACTTCACTACGATGGAGTTTGGTTTGACACCGGTCAAGGTGTTGTTTACCAAATCCTGATTAGCGGACAGGTTGACCAGTCCGTTAGGGGTGATCGGGCAAGAGCAGCAGGAAACCAACTGTTCATCAGGCGAGAACGTATAAACGTTCACGCAGATGTTTCCAACTGAGCCGCCGAAACCAGGGCCGTTCACTGGAGCGCCGTTGGCGCCAGTGTTTGTCAGGTTGATCACCGAATCACCGGCAGTCAGGTTGGCCGCATAGCGGATCTGAAAGCTGTGGTCCTGTGGCAAAGGTGCTTGACCGAATGCAGCCATGGAAAGAGCCATGGCCGCGAAAGTGAGAGAGAGTTTTGTGTGCATGAGGTGCCTCCGAAGAAAACTCTAACATTCGAGTAAGTTTCCATCAATCCCCTGAAAGACGTAATCGCCCGGATGTACTTAGGGTTCTAGTACATATCGTTGTAAGTGATGTTACACAGGTTACAATTCTGTTTCACCCCTGATAACAAGCCGTTCCGATTGCGTTGCACTCGTTGTGTTGAAATGAATACATTGCGTCAACGTTAGTGATACCTTGACAAATACAAATAGGCATATTACGATACATCCACTAATCCAATTAGTAAAATTGTAAGTTGGCACAAGCCTTATGTATTAGTCCTGGTACAAGGAATAGAAGTAACAGTACCTTTTAGTTGTTAGAAACATGGCCGCCAGTGCGATAAAAAGAGAGCGCGATATAAATGAGAAACAAATGCTCGTCTTGAAACGAAGATCTCGACTGGTGACCTTTCGGGTTTCTGCGGACGAACACGATGCTTTAATGCGTTCTTGCGTGGCTTCTGGGGCCCGCAGCATCGCTGATTTCGCCCGTGCCTCGGTTCTGCACACTGCGCAACGAATGGATTCACCCACCGCCACACTGAGCGGGGATTTGAGTACGTTAAGTAAATCGTTAGGGGAACTGGATGCTTCTTTGAGTGAAATCAGGAAGCGAATCCGAGGAGTGCTTGGTATCCCGCTGGAGGGATCTGAGAACCGCGACGGGACTCGAGCAAGAAGTCAACGCGCGGGCGAGTAGTCAACGGTGCAGCGATTGCACTCGGAGGAAATTGGATGTGGTTGCGAGATAGATCGCAGAAACAGTGGGGCAATCTGTGTTCCGCCTTACTGCTATTGATCACCAGCGCCGCTTTCCCGCAGCAAGCGAAGGCTGGATTTATCGGCGAATACGCAGTTAACTTATTCACTGTCACCAATGTGAATGGAGTAGGTTTAGTCAGCTCGCCCGATGGTGGGGCTTCTTTGTGGATCACCGGCCCCAATACAGGGAGCGGTTTGGACGGTTACACGGATGTAACGCTTGTTGCCCAAAGGTCTGGGTTGATTCAGTTTCAGTACACGTATTCTTCGCTCGATTCGCCCGGTTACGATTTTTCAGGTTACTTATTGGGAACCACGTTTGTGCCCTTAGCCGATAGCAATGGCCAGTCGGGAAACGTTCTTATACCGATCACGCTAGGACAGAGTTTTGGATTCCGGGTGGGTACTCTCGACAACACCGGAGAGCCTGGCGTTCTTACGATTACGAATTTTGGCGCTCCTTTGACTAGCCCCGTTCCGGAACCAGGCAGTATGTGGTTATTGCTGATCGCCGGAACAGCCGCAGTCTTCTACCGGAGCAGAATGAAGAAGGAGGCGAAGATGGAAGAAGTACAGAGCATGAGCACGCGCAGCATTCCTTTAGTGCTGACTCTTTCTGCCGTGTCTCTTTCTGCCGTGTTTCCTCTGCTTGGGCAAAACTATCCTGCCACCAATGTGTCTGGCCAGTTGACCCTGCTTTATTCCGTCAATCCGCAACAACCATCCAGCACCTTGAAACGACAGTTCCTCTCACAAACTGTGACCACTACTGTCACCCCTACTGCCGAAATAGCCAGAACCACGCCCCGTTTGCTTCCCCCTCGTTTGAATCCCAATCGATTCGCCACCTCTGCACTGGCCAATATTCTTGTTACTACCCCGGCCCAAAAGCTGACCGCCATTCCCGGACCCATCGCCATTGGCTTCAACGGACTTACCCACGCCGATCAACGGTTGGCCAATGGCGGAAATCAGTTTAGTGTGGAACCGCCCAATGCTTCCATCGCCGTAGGAAATGGATTCGTTCTGGAAGGCGTCAATAATGCCATTCAAATCTACAACACTGCTGGAACTCCGCAGTTGTTGAAGGTGTTATCCACTAATGAATTGTTTGGAGTAGCCCCGGCTATTGATCGCGCAACCGGCGTGAATGGCGTGTTTCCTACCGATATGCGGGTGTTTTTCGATGCCGGAATCAATCGCTGGTTCGTACTGCAACGGGCTCAGGATTACGACGTTCTGGGCAACTTAATGAATAGTTCCCGTATCTTTTTGGCCGTTAGCCGAACAGCGGATCCCACCGGAATCTACAACATCTATACGATGGCAACCACCAACGCTCAGAATGCGGGCTGCCCGTGCGTAGCCGATTACCCTCAGATCGGCGCCGATCAGTATGGGTTTTACATCAGTGTAAATGAGTTCAACACCACCACTCAGGTTTTTGTGGATTCAGCTATTTGGGCCATCCACAAAGCAGCGCTAGCCACTGGAGCCACTACTCCAACCGTTTCCAGATTCGTAATTCCTTTTTCTGCTGGATATGAATTTGCCATTCAGCCGGCTACCACCCCGCCTGGTGCCAATTACTTTATCGCCAACGGGGGCGTTGAATACTTCGCCAGTACCTTATCGACGAACTTTTCAGGATCGAATCTGGCCATCTGGGCCATGTCCAACACCAGCTCGCTGGCAACAACCACCCCGAATCTGAAACTGACCCGCAGTATTGTTCCCACTCTTACGTATTCTTATCCCGATGCCGCCAATCAACCAGCAGGATATCGTCCCTATGGGGAAGGTCTGACTCCTAGCGGGCCGTTGCCGTTAATCGACAGTGGCGATTGCCGGGTGCAGTCGCTGTTTTACTCCGCCGGTCGATTGCATATGACGTTTTCAACCAAGGCAATAGATGAAAACGGAAAAGCTTTGGTGGGTGCTGTATATATAATGTCCTCGCCCACGGTTCGCAATGGAGTGGTGGCAGCCTCCGTTTTGCGTCAAAACGTTCTTGTTCTGAGTAACAACCACATTCTGCGACCGGCGATTGGCGTGGATTCCCAGGGTCGGGGGGCGATTGCGGCAACCGTGGTCGGGCCAAATTGGTACCCCAGCGCCGCATTTATTCCTGTAGATACATTTTCTGTACCATCCATGATCCGCATTCCCGCTGCTGGCGCTTTACCTGAAGACGGATTCACTGGATATTCCGGTGGCTTAAACCCGGCGATGGCTCGTTGGGGTGATTATTCGACTACCGCAGTTGCAGGCGATGGATCGGTGTGGATGGTTGTGCAATATATCGGAGCGCTTTCCCGGACTGCATTTGCAAATTGGGGCACGTTCCTTATGTCAACGAAACCTTGAAGGCTTGTGAATAGAGATGAAGAGTACAAGACTGAAGTACACCGCATCGAATTATGGAATTTCTCCAGCTCTGGTGGAAGAAGGAATGGTGATATTAACCATGTCCCTGGAACCCATTGGAGCGGATGACGGGGCAATTGCCATTCTGAGCCGTTCCAATCTGGACGATCCCACACTGGACGACAACCTGGATGCGAGGATTTCTATTCCAGACGAAATCCGCGAGATCCTGGGGCGCAACAACCTTGAAAATAACGCCAACGCGTTTATAACAAAAATGCATTTCCGCATGGGAAAAGAAGTGTATAACTGCCGTGTCTTTGTCATGCAGCCTCACGATATGGAAGAGGGTCAACCCATGTTGGCACTGCATATGCAAAGAGACACATCGGTTCCCAACGCCATTGAAATGGTTTCCTCTCAATATCACCTTACCGATAGGGAACAGGAAGTACTGCGGGGGATCGCCGTGGGCCTTACCAGCAAGGAAACTGCTGAGCGAATGAACATCAGTCCCAATACGGTAAAGTCATTCCTGCGCATTATCATGATCAAAATGGGCGCAGCAACACGATCGGGAATTGTGGGCAAACTGCTGGAATACAGCAACACCACCAACAGCAATGGCACCAACGGAAACGGATACACCAACGGGCATACAAATGGTAATTCCAATGGACACACCAACGGACATGCCAATGGTCATCTTTGAAAGTTAGCCTGCCCTGGCCTTAAGTTGTTGTTATCAGCGTGCATCGGCGTCCATCAGCGGCAATTAATTTGGGCCGCTGCGGGAAAACTTCGGAATTCATTAAGACAGCGGCCCGTAGAAATCACGGAGGCCCCTCGTGCACAAAAACATTCAGGGAATGAGATCCAAAGGCCGCTCTAAAACTATATCGTCTTGGGCTCTGCTTTACTTAACTGCCACGGTGGCACCCAATTGGCTCAATATGCCGCCAATGGTGATTTCTATAGGGATTTGACCACCAATAGGAGTATTGGAAGGCACCGCAACATTCAGTTGGAAAACTCCGGAAACCAGACCTGGTGCTGAACCTGCATACTTAACATCTGCGGGAATTCCGGCGATCTTTACCGATACTACCGCCAGTGGTGGGCGAACATCCGTGGTAATAATGCGGCCATCCTGTCCGGCGGGCCTGGTTTGCCCTTCGCCAGTTCCATAAATGGCGATGATGGAATCCCGCGGCGCAGGATAAAGAGGACTGTTCACCGTACCATCCTGATTCACAACCGCCCCTTGCCCTTTCCCTGATCCAGACATGGTGAAAATTGCCGGTGATGCCGTGTCTACGCGCAGTTGCAACTGTTCGGAACGGGCACCAGCAACTTCAACTTGAACGGACGTCGCAAAGCGGCCGTGCAGTCCATAGGGAACAATCGCGTTAATCTGATCAGCCCGGACATACAGTAACGGTGCCGGGACACCATCAAACAGAATGCGCGTATCCCCAATGACCGAGCCCACCGCCCCGGCACTACTTACACTGGTATTGATTCCCAACGCTGAACCAAGACCCGAACCAAAAATAGTAATGATTTCCCCAGGCGCCAGTGGACCCGGCTGCAGGCTGGCCGCATTCACCAGGGAGCGCACAACCACCGCAGTAGTTCCTGACCCTGTAAGTGTCAAAGTAACGCTGATGACCCGTGTACTAACAGTAGAGTCAGCCGGAGTAATCGTAACTGCGCCCGTATACTGCCCTGCTTGCATACCCGACGTGTTGACGCTAACGGTCAGTGCGGCCGGAGTGGTTCCACTGATGGGGGAAACGGTTAACCACTTTCCGCCGTCAATCGTGCTGCCCGCAACGGTAAAGGGAAACTGTGAGCCAGGACTGGTTAAATTCACTGTTTGCGCTATGGGGGCCGCCCCACCTGAGGCTCCAGAGAATGTAAGTACTTCTGGCTGTAAAGTGATGGTGGATGCCGATGGCGATACGGTTAAAGTGACCGGTACATCAAATGTTATGAATGACGTACTTACTGTGAGCGTGCCCTGATAAGGACCAGCAGCTAAGCCCACAGGGTTAATGGAAACCGTTACAGAGCCTGGAGCAACGCTACTGACTGGGGTAGCTTTCAACCAGTTAGTATTCGAGCTAATGGAAAAGTTAGTGAGGCTGGAGCTATTGATACGAAGCGCCTGGGACTCCGCAATGGGTGCACCAATGGTTTGCGAAAACGATAAAGCGGTTGGTGTGGCGGAAATCACGGCTCCGGAAATAGTCAGCGTAACCGGGACAGTAATCGGCGTGGTTCCACCAGCAATGGTGATGGCCGCTTGATACGTTCCCGCGGCCAGCAGGCTTTGATTTACAAAGATAGTTAAGGTGGCCGGGGTGGTGGCGTTGGACGGTGTTACGGTTAACCAAGTTGCATTAGACGTTGCGATAAAGCTGGTTGGAAGCAAGCTATCGACAACGATCTGTCCGCCAGGTGGCGTTTCCCCAAGAATTTGAGCTAGCGATAAAGATTGCGGCGTGGAAGTAAGTGTGGGGGCCACGGTAACTACATTGAATGTGACGGCTATAGTAAGCGGGACCGTTCCACCATTCACCGTAATGGTCCCCTGATAGGTGCCAATGGCCAGGCTGGAAGCATTGGCTAAGACCGTGAGGGTCGCCGAGTTCGGGGTATTCGTCGCCGATGTCACAGTTAACCAACTAGCACTGGATGTGGCGGTGAAAGTCGCCGGGGTGGTGCTGCTCAAGTTTACTGTTTGGGAAACTGGAGTTGCCGCACCAACTGTTTGGGAAAGAATGACAGAAGAAGGTGTCGCGGTTACTGTTGTAGTGGTGCTGTTTTGGACTGTGAAAGTAACTGGTAAGGTAATGGTGGTGGTTCCACCTGTAACAGCAATGGAGCCCGAATACACTCCCGCCACTAACCCGGCAGCACTTACCGATACGTTTACCGTTCCATTAGTGGTTCCACTTACAGGAGTTACTGTTAACCAACCGCTGGGAGTGGAGGTGGCTGTTGCTGTAAATGCTGTTTGTGTTCCGCTTGAAACCGTGAGTGCTTGTGCAGCCGGCGCCGGTCCGCCCACAAGTTGTGTAAACGGTTGCAACCCGGTGGGATTGGTAGTCAACCCACTGCCACCGCCTGTTCCGGCAGTAAGATTCATGGTGGCCGTAAGTGTCTTGTTGACCCCGGAAAGCCCCCCAAAGCCAACAAAAGCCAGTGTCCCGCCTAAAGTGGTAGGGTTTTGGAATCCAGCAGGAGAGGCAGTAAAAGTAAGTTGGGCCGGCGTCTGAAAGTCATCGGGGGCGTAGGGTATATTCAACCAGCCACCAATCCCCGAAGAGATGATGTAGAAACCGCCTGGGACGCTGGAAGAAACGGTGATGGTTCGCGAGACAACGGGTCCATTCAGTGTGGTTGGAAAGACAAGGTCGCCACTGGGAGTAACTGTAATTACAGGTGTTACTGCACTCGGCGTAACTGTAGATGGCAGAATGAAGAACTTGGTATTTGCTATATGACTTCCAACATTGAGTGTAACTGTGACAAAGGCGGATTCATTGGACCCGCTAGTGAGTTTCACAAATCCCATATACAACCCATTGGGTAAGTTTTGGGCGGAGACATTCACCACAAACTTTGAGGGCGTTTCCGCGCCTGGAGAAACGGACAGCCAGCCGGTATCGGTGCTGACATAGCCGACCTCTGTTTGGTAAATCAACGGACCTTCGGTGGCCTTAACCAATACAGTTTGTGAAGGCGATTCCGCTTGTGCATCGCGGAGGGCGAATTCAAGCGTGTTGGTGCTCAGTGAAAGCCTGCTGACTTGGGCATAAAGCCCATTTCCGGTGGCGGCCAACAACAACAATACGGCCAGTTTCTGACTTTTAAGCAACCCGGGACTCATCGCGTATTCCTTTCCATGTAGACCTATCTCTTAAGAGATATCGGCAGATGGAAGGAATTTCAAAAGACCCTAGGACTCATATAAGTGAAAAAATCTAGAGGGACCGCTAGGTTTGCAGGTTCCTGCGGTCGAGCCGGTCTCAGCCGATTGCCCCGCAAATCACGCAGCACGAGTTTCGCGTTTGTCGTCCCGACACTTACCCTTTTCGGAACGGTGCAGATTGTACCCATAGAACCTCCTGCGGTCGCTGGACGATATGCTATTGATTGATGACAAGCTGGAAAAGGCTAGTTTTGGTTGCGGCAGGTTTCGGTAGCGGATTTGCGGCCGTGCTGGCTTTGACCGTGGGCGGTTGGGCTTGGTATCAAAATCAGCCGCATAGGCAACCCCAATGGAACACGACGGCCATGAGGGCAACCTTCAAGGGTGTGACGATGGTGACAGGCCCTAAACCCGTCATGAAGTTTGCCTACAGTCTGGAGAACACCACGGACGCCGACTATTCCATCGAACCATCGCAGGTAGTGACTATGGCAACCGTGCCGGAGGGAAAAGGACTTGAGGTGGACGATGCGCTATCGCTGCCGAGTTCTCTCTTTATTCCGGCCAGACAGAAGGTCGTTTTGACGGTTTCAAAAATAGGTGAGTATTCCGACGAGTATCCCGAACGGGAACGAAATAACGTGGAAAAACTCAAACCGTACTTTGACCGCCGCCTCAAGGAGGTCGATGGTTTTGTGGTGTTTGACAAGGTTCATCGCTATAAGATTGTCCTTCCGAACGGTTGGCCGGATGTGAAAAACCAAGAGCCAAAGTAAATGAGATCGTGGACGAAGCATCTACGATGTAGAGCATGGTGACTGATGTGGTGGACCGATTTGCAGGTCGCTATGTGATACAAACATACCCATGAGGTCTCGATTCTTCGATGTAATCAGACATTGGGCGGCACGACATGGTGAATTATTAGGACAAGTGTTAGGCCTCTGGTTCGGGATCGCGTTTGTGGCCATGTTCTTCGTCGAGCAGTACCCATGGCTTCATCCATTCGTTACCTGGACGTTCAAATATATGTCGGATGCTTCATCGGCCCCATAGTGGCGATTGGAATCCTCGCGCCGATCATCGCATCAGGTGTGTATGTAGCCAAGTTTCTATTCGACGCCGTTCACGAACCAGGCTGCTCACAGCTTGAATTACGGGTCACATACATCTGGTCGGGGCTGGGAGGCATTATGCTGATAGCACTTCTGGGTGCCGCATTGTGGTTAAGTGTGTTTGGCCCACTTTATCGTGGAAATCCGTCTGGACCTCACCAGGTCGCGACCAAGTCCTCGCGGAAACGGGCAAAATGGATTCCCCGCTCCCTGCCGTTGCACAAAGGACCCTTTACGGGATACAACGAGAGCTTTGAAGCCCGGCTTATTATTCCCACGGGTTGAACACGGATACGCGCGCCTTGTCGAAATCTCTCCGGTTGCGCGTAACGACCGTATGCCCGTACTCAAAAGCGGTCGCGGCAATAA
>JAYWBH010000735.1:0-3178 GCA_043781815.1 Bryobacterales bacterium
CGTCTGATCGCTTATGAATGGTCATCGGGTTTTTATACCGGCGATGCGGTATCGGCACCACTCGATTGGCAGGCGCGCGTGGTTGCCAATCGCAACGCATGGTTGCTGACTCCTCAGCCCATGACGGGTGCTGCCGCAGAAGGAGGTCGCGTTGCCGAATGGTACGATTTCGCCAACCCTGGCCTGCGCAAAGCCCGTGCCCAATTTCTTGCAGCAAGATTACTCAAGGCCGATTACAGCGGCTATTTTTTCGACACAGTCGGCATAGAACAGATTCCCGAACCAGCGAAGAAGGCGTTTGCAGAACGGCATCCAAGCCTTGATTACAACATTTGCCAAGGGGAGTTTTTTAAGGAACTGCGCGCCGCAATGCCAGGGAAAATCATTTTCCTGAATCAAGGATTTCGTCATGCCGATGCGCTGTTGCCCTACGCCGATTTCGATCTTACGGAAAGCTACTTCACACACATCGATAGCCAGACAGGCACAGCGCTACGTCCGTGGGATAGTGCGGCAAAACCCTGGGAAGCAATCAAGACGCCGATGGCCCAACTGGTTCTACCCGCTTCAAAAAAATTCCCAAATGTCCGCTATGTGCACGTAAACTACGCCACAGCAGGGGCTCCGCTGACAGAACGGGCAGCACGTTATGGCTGGGTTGGAGCAAAGCTGTACGGGCATGATTCCTACTTGATAGTCCCCGGCTCCCCATCCGCCGAAGAAAGCGATTGTTACAACAACGACCTGGGCAAGCCAGTAGGTCCGCTGATAGAAGAGCACGGAGTCGTATCAAGAGCCTACGAAAAGGGCGTCGTGGGATACAAAGGCAACGAAGAATTTATCCGCAGATGACGCAGATAAGCGCAGATGAAAACCAAAAGCAATCTTGAAGTGGTCTTATCTGCGTTCATCTGCGTCATCTGCGGATAATTATTGCAGCTTCTGCGGATCAATCCGCCAGACGTTGTGTTCTCGCAGGTTGGAAAGCCAAATGGATCCATGGGCCACTCGGATGGAGTCTCCGCCAGCGCCTACCCATTGGCGGACTACCTTGTTTGTGACAGGGTCAATTTCAGTGATCGGAATCTGGAATATGGTAGCCCACACATGCCCTAGCCCGAATGCGATTTCACCTCCTGGGCCGGGTACGCCCAGCTCGATGGATGCCACTACTTTCCGAGACTTCGTGTCCACTCTGGTCACCGTTCCATCACCCTGATTCAAGGTCCAAATAGATCCAGCACCATGCGTCAGAAAGCGTGGCTGCGGACCGACCGTAATGGAATGGGTCACCTTGTTGGTCTTCGCATCCACCCTGGTCAGCATATTCTTACCGGGCGTGGTCACCCACACTGCACCATCGGAAAATTCGCACGATGCCGAGCCTGCTGGGATCACCACTGCCGCTACTACAGTATTGGTTTTAGGGTCGATGCGGGAAAGCTTCCCAAGTTTATTCGTCACCAGCCAAATGGCATCAGCACTGGTAGTAATGCCGCCTTCACTCTCGGCAGGGCCTACCGCAATGGTCGCCTCCACTGCATTGGTTGTCAGGCTGACTCTGCTGATGGTCTGGTCTACACAATTGGGAACCCATACACTTCCAAATCCAGTTGCCACTCCTGAACATGGCTTCTTCCCTACGATGACATTTGCGGCAATGGTATTGCGTGTGGCATCTAGCCGATGCACGGTATTGGTAGGCCCGTTCGACACCCAAACAGCATCGCTTGTGACCACCTGCCAATCTGGCGTGCCACCTGTGTCAAATACAGCCAGGGGCTGAATCGCAGTCATTTGCCGCTTCACGCCGGGTGCGTTCACACCGGGAGGCGGAGTCCGCTTAAAGCTTTGCTTTTTCTTGGTGGCATCTGGGTTTGAGGCAGGTTCTTGACCCACCAGAAACGGTAGCCCAAACGCGATGGACAGAATTCCAATGCACTGTTTTGTCATCTGTATTACTCCGCCAGCGTGGCTGCGACGCGCTTTGGATCAATCTTCCATAGCTTGCCTTCAACCAAATTCGAAAGCCAAATTGCTCCAGTGGAAGTCTGTATGGCACCGCCACCGGCGCCGTAAAATTGCTGCGCAACTTTATCGGAAGTCGGGTTGATGCGGGTTAACGGAAAGCCCGTCATAGTCACCCACACGGAACCTTCCGCTACCGCGATCTCGCCGACTCCGCCAGGGACCAGCAGATCAATGGTCTTGATCACCTTGTCTGTTTTTGGATCAATCCGCTCCACCTTGCCTTCTTTTTTCGAGAGCACCCAAATGGAACCTTCTCCGATGGCCAGCGATTGCGGTTCCGCCGATACCGTGATCCGTTTCGTAACCAGATTCGTAGCCGGGTTGATGCGCAGAACGTGATTAGAAGCGGGGCAGACAACCCATAGCGAAGCCTCACCAAACACCAAATTCCTGCAACCCATCGGCAGCCTTATTTCCGCTACTTGTTCGTTCTTATCGGGGTCAATCCGCAGCAGCGTCGTCTTATCGTCCGCCAGCAGCCACACACTATCGGCACTGATGGCCAGGGGACCGCTTGCTGCGGAAATTCCCGTGGCTAAGCTGGCAGTTTGCTTCAGGGTCTTGGCGTCAAGCCGCAGCAATGAGCCGTCAGCACAGGAAGGGACCCACAGACTGCCGAAACCGAATGTCATTTTAGAACATGGCTTGCTAATGCCGGTCACAGGATCACCCGCCTTACCGGTTTTGACGTCTAGCTTATCTAAGCCTTTCTTGGAAGGGTTCGGAACAAATAAAGATTCTGAGAAAAACATCCAAGCTGGTTTGTCCGGTGTGGCCAAGTCTAAATCAGGCTTCAAAGTGGCGAAAGGAATTTGGATGCCAGGGGTCTTAATTCCGGCGCTGGGCAGCAGCGGATTTATAGTCGTAGATTTTGTCTTAACGGCTTTGGTTTCCGGGGCGGCTGTGCTGGAAATGGAACCAACCGCCATCAGCAAAGCCAAGCCTGTAAGCGAACGCATAATGATTTCCTTTGAAAACGATTGCGACTGGGCTGGAAAGCAAGGCTGCAAGGCCTGAAGAGAAGTCCCATCATAACCCGCAATTGGGAAATGTCAAGGCAAAGTAGAAATGTCCTAATCCCAGCAAAGTAAGAATGTCCGGTTTTGACCGAGTGTTCCGGAGTTGGATGTTAGGTTGAATGAGTCCG
>JAYWBH010000736.1:0-3178 GCA_043781815.1 Bryobacterales bacterium
TTCGCCATCGTCCACAACGATCAGTTCCCGATTGCGGTAGGTCTGTGCTTCAAAGCAGCGCAGCGCTTGCTCCACGAATTGTGGACGATTGCGCGTGGCGAGAATGCAGGAAATAAGTTCGTCACTCATCAATTCACTGTTAAAAGTTGGTCAAGCTATGATACTATCCAAAATTATAAGTTCACGCATAAAGCCCCCTACTGCCAGCACAACCAACCTGAGTGTGGTGATTATCGCCCGTAATGAGCGGGCTCATCTACGTCGGACGTTGGAAAATTTGCGCGATACTTTGCCTGCTGACGCTGAAGTATTGGTTGTGGATGATGGGTCCACCGACGGGTCGACACGTTTCTTAAATACAAAAAAGGCAGCCGCTCGACTTCTGCATTCGGCGAAATTAGGGGTTGCTGGCGCGCGGAACTTCGGCGCAGCCAACACCAGTGGCAACGTTCTGATTTTCTGCGATGCGCACATTTGGCTTTACGACGATTGGTGGCGGCCACTGGTTGCGCGCCTGGAAGACCCATCGGTTGGCGGAGCGGCACCGGCCATTATCGACGTCAGAGATCGTAAATGCTATGGTTACGGACTTTTTCTAACGGGCGATGAATTGGTGGCCGATTGGTTGGAGGAAACAAAACATCCCAGCCGCGTGCCCATTCTTCCTGGATGCTGCCTGGCCATGCGTCGCGATGTTTTTGAGCAAGTTGGCGGATTCGATAGTGGCATGATTTGTTCTGGCGGCGTGGATAACGAACTGTGCCTGAGGCTATGGCTGTTGGGCTATGAGCAGTGGATTGAACCGACGGTTGAGGTGCTGCATTTGTTCCGTCGTGAGCAGCCATACCCTATTGAGTCGGCTACTATTCTGCATAACCGTTTACGCTTGGCGATGATCCATTTTTCACCCCGCCGATTTCAAAATGTTGTGGATGCGCTGCGTCAGTATGAAGATTTTGCAGAAGCGTTGGCACTCACTGTAGACAGTGATGCTGCAGTGCAACGGGCACAATGGGCCGCCCGCCGGGTGCATGATGACGCATGGTTCTTTCTAAGATTTGCAAGGATAACGAGTCAGCGAGTCACTCGTAATACAAAGACTATGGCAAAGAGTAAAAGGAGATACTGAATGAAGTTAGCGATTAAAAAAGCGATTAAGAAGGCGACTAAGAAAGCAGCCGTCAAAGCCCCTGCGAAAGCGGCTAAGAAGGTATTGAAAGGCACCCCAAAGCCGTATCCAAAGAAGATGACGAAGCTCGGTAAATTTGCCGGAACGACTGGGCCGACGGTGAAACCACCGAAGAAGGATTCCGTTGGAAAGGGTTCCAATGGGCCAACGGTGAAACCACCCAAGAAAGCAACCAAGAAAAAATAAGTTCGACTGAGATTGGGAAAGCTGTTGAGTAAGAAGGTTTGACGGGCAGATGAAGCGACAGCTTAAATAAAAATAGGCGAAGCGGAAGAACTGCAAGGTTCCGCTTCGCCGTTGCTCAAAGTTTTAGTTTTCGCCGTTCAGTGCAACAAGCTTGGTAATGTCTGATTGCAAGGCTTCACCAGCAACACTTGCATCGCCCCAGACGGCCATATCACCCCACACAGCCATATCGCCCCAGACAGCCATGTCACCCCAAACGGCCATGTCGCCCCAGACGGCCATGCCACCCCAGACGTCGCTGAAGCCGGTGCCGCTATCGCCCCAAACTGCCATCTTGCTTCTGGTAAAAGACACCACCCCAGTTGTTGTATTTTTAGTTACCTTGGGGGAAGTAGCTGCTTTAGTAGGCGTCAAGTTGCTGCTTAAAGCTTCAGGGATGTCCAGCATTCCGGCACCGGTGGTGAACACGTCGTTTTGAACCAGAAAGCTTTCATTCGTAGTGGGTTCAGTAATTGTGTACGTTGTTGCAGGGAACTTATCGGCGGTGTACATCAGCCGGGCTTTGATTACATCGGGACTCAAGTTGCCGTTCTTTTCCAGCATCAAAGCGGCAGCGCCAGCCACCATTGGTGCGGCCATGCTGGTGCCACTTAATTGGAAGTAAACCGTGGGTAATTGCAGAGTGGAAGTGTAGATGGCGGAAAGCGGAACCAGATTTGCCAAGTTACCAAACTCTAAAGTGGAGACGGAAATGAGGGACAGTACACGATTGCCGGGAGCTACTAAATCAGGCTTCACCGTATGATCGTAAAGGGTTGGACCTTTGGAACTGTAGCTGGCAATGCGGTCGTCAGCGCGCGAGACTGTGGACCGCGTGTTTGCTGCGCCCACCGTGATCACTTTAGGGCTGTTGCCAGGGGAACTGATAGTGGAATATCCGTGGGTTCCAAAATTGTTATTGCGGCCTTCGTTACCAGCGGAAACAACCACCACAATTCCTTGCGCCCAAGCCTTAGCGACTGCTTGACACATAGGATCATTCGCAGCTGGTACATAGACAGGATGGCCCAACGATATGTTGATGACATCGGCCTTTTGGGCAATCGCTTCTTCAATGGCGGCGATCACATAGCTATCTTTGCCAGCTCCATTTTTATCCAGAACCTTCAAGTTCAGCAGGTTCGCCCCTGGTGCAATTCCGCGGACGGTGTAGGTAAAGCCGGAACCAGTAGAAGATGCGCCACTGCCTGCAATCAGACCGGCAACATGAGTGCCATGACCGTAGGAATCGAGAGGCAACGTTTCCAGCGGAACAAAGCTTTTGGAGAAAGTCACACGACCCTTCAGGTCAGGATGCTCCCCGGTGATGCCACTGTCAATCACCGCAACATTCACACCCTTGCCCGTGTATTTCGTGCTGACGTCGGAAGCCTTGCTAACCTGGAAAGCAGTCAGCCAACCAAAATCAGGTGCTCCCACAAAAGCAGTAGCACTCACTTCACGATCCGGCTCCACCATATCTACTTGAGGATTCTTCTTCAGTGCCTCGAATTCCTGCTGCGTCACTTGATATACGGTGGCGTCAATCAGATTCAGGTCAGCCTTATGGCGCGCCCCACGGCTGGTTAACTGTTGATGTCCCTGCCGACCCGTTTGCTGTTTGAAGCGAACGATGACGTCCATCAACGGTGCCTGGGATTCCTGAGCATTGGCAGTAAAGCCAGCCAGTAAAAGTCCCAAGGTTATATGGAGGGTTCTGTTGGAAGTTTTCATGTTTTCCTATCTGGCAACTTAGAAGCAAGT
>JAYWBH010000737.1:0-26216 GCA_043781815.1 Bryobacterales bacterium
GATGGAATTCATGGAGGGGGAGACGCTGGCGGCGCGGATTGCTAAGGGCGCGCTGCCGCTGGCGGACGCTCTGAAATTTGGCGTGCAGATTGCCGATGCGCTGGATCGGGCGCATCGTGCTGGCGTAACCCATCGCGACGTAAAACCAGCCAACATTATGCTGACGCGCGATGGGGTGAAGGTGCTTGATTTTGGGCTGGCGAAGTCGGCCACGACGCTTGGGTCCGACGAAAAAACGCTTGTTGCTGGGCTCACCACCGAAGGCACAATCCTCGGCACGCCGCAGTACATGGCACCAGAGCAGTTCGAAGGTAAAGAGGCTGATGCCCGCGCCGACATCTGGGCCTTCGGTGCTGTGCTTTACGAAATGGTAACGGGCCAGAAGGCATTCCAGGGCAAGAACTATTCCAGCCTGATCGCGTCGATCCTGGCGGCCGAGCCGCCGGCGATGGCGGTGAAACCGTTCACTCCGTCGTGGCTGGAACGGCTGGTGCGGCGTTGCCTTGCTAAGGATCCGGAAGAGCGATACCAGTCGATGCGCGATGTAGTGCTTGACCTGCGCACTCCGCCGGAGACGGTAGCGACAACTGCGGCGAAAGTTAGCCGTTGGCCGTGGATTGTTGTGGCGGCCGTCTTGCTGATAGCCGCAATCCTCGGTTGGGGCGCGTTCCTGCGCAAGTCGAGCGAGCCAGTAATGCCCGCCAAGTTCGACGTTACCCCACCGCCCGGCAGCAAATTCGCCTTGATCAACAGCATAGGCGGTTCGGCCATCTCCCCCGACGGGCGCACACTGGCCTTCGTTGCCACAAACGCCAAGGGCGTAACACTGCTCCATATCCGTCCCCTGGAATCGCTGGAAGCGCAAGCATTGCCCGGGACCGAAGAAGCAGGCCGCCCTTTCTGGTCGCCCAACAGCAAGTCGATCGGGTTCGGGCACAAGGAAAGCTGAAGCGGATCGACGTAGCAGGCGGAAGCCCTTTGACGCTCTGCGATGTGCCTGTCGCAAGAGGTGGAGCGTGGAGTGAAGATGGTCAAATTCTGTTCGCAGATCGAGGCGAAGGCCTGAAGCGGATAGCCGCCTCAGGAGGTACGCCGGTGGCAGTGACGACTGTGAACAAACAAGCCGGGGAAGAATATCATTACTATCCACAGTATCTGCCTGGAGGCAAACAGTACCTGCACTTGGTTCGCTATACCGACGAAGCGAAGAATGCTATCTATGTAGGGTCGATGGACGGCAAGCCAGCAGTAAAGCTGCTAGAAACAGGATACCGTGCTGTATACGATGCAAACTCGAAGCGTCTGCTGTACGTGCAGGGAGCGGGAGTGCTGATGGCCCGGAAGCTGGAGTTAGATCCGCCGCGTCTGAGTGGGGAAGCGGTGACAGTGGCTGAGGGGGTACGCGTTACCATCCTTAATCGCTATGCAGAGGTTTCGGTATCCGGGAACGGAACGTTGTATTACGGGCGAAGGAGTGGAAGTCAAAAGGTGCAGTTCGGGTGGCGCGATCGAGCGGGAAAGCAAATAGAAGTGGTAGGCCAGCCGGTGGAGGCGGATAGCTATTACAGTCTGTCGCCGGACGGCAACCGAGTGGCGTACTCAGCTTCGTCGAATGGAGGGCAGAGCGAAGTATGGGTGATGGAGTTGGCGCGAGGGTTAAGCACGCGGATCACGTTCAACGGAGGCAGCGTTCCGCAATGGTCGCCGGACGGGAAGCAGTTGTATTACTTGAACGGGAAAGGAATCCATCGGAAAGCAGCGGATGGGAGTGGGGGAGAAGAGTTTCTGTTTAAGGCGGGTGGGCTTGAAATTCCAACCAGCGTGTCACCCGATGGGAAAGAACTGTTGCTTGGGATCTTTGACATCAGGAAGCTGTTGTTGAGTGGGGAGCGGAAGGTGGAAGCGTATATAGAAACAAAGTACATTGAGGGTTATGCCGTATTCTCGCCGGACGGGCGTTGGGTAGCTTACCGTTCGGATGAATCAGGGCGGCAAGAGATCTACGTGGAAGGGTATCCGGAGCGGCGGGGAAAGTGGTTGATATCGTCGGAAGGCGGAATTGTTCCACAGTGGCGCGGCGACGGGAAGGAGTTGTACTGGAGCAAGGCCGATGGCACGGTGATGGCAGCAAGCATGGTGCTGCAGGCAGCGGGAGTGCAGGTTGGGCGCGCCGAGGCGCTGTTCAGGTCGACGGGTCAGTTGGGCTACTTCCAAAATGCCAAAGACGGGAAACGATTTTTACTGGCGGAGTCGGTCGGCAGCCAGCAGGAGTTTCCCATGGTGGTGGTCGAGAACTGGGCCGCGCGGCTGGGGAAATAAGCCCAACGCAATGAATTGGCGTAGACTGAAGAAATGAAGACTTCGCAGCGTGTAACGGCGATCATTGAACGTGAAGACGATGGGTTCGTTGCGCTCTGCCCTGAATTTGATATTGCCAGTCAAGGTGGATCAATCGAAGAAGCACGTGCCAATCTGATTGAGGCTTTAACCCTGTTTTTTGAGACAGCGTCGCCGTCGGAACTCACCAGGCGGTTGCATGGAGAACTCTTCGTAACTCAGGTCGAGGTTCCTGTTGGGTAAACTTCGAGTTCTATCGGGCTTAGAGGTTTGCCGCATTCTCGAAAAAAATGGATTCGCGAACGTCCGGCAACGAGGCAGTCATCGGATCATGCAGATGCGAGTGGGTAATAGCACGATAACAGTTCCCATTCCGATGCACGACCCAGTCAGGCGTGGTACTTTGCTCAGCATTATCAGGCAATCGGGGCTGGCGCGATCGTTGTTTGAAAGCGAAGTAAGATGATCGTAGTTACGGTAAACTGATTCGAGCCAATGCCCCTCAGCACCGGTGACAAACTCGGCCCCTATGAAATCGTCTCGCCGATTGGTGAAGGCGGTATGGGTGAAGTGTATAAGGCGCGCGACACGCGGTTGGAGCGTTCGGTTGCGATCAAAGTGCTGCCTGAACATATTGCTAAGCGTGAAGATCTAAGGGCGCGGTTTGAACGTGAGGCTCGGGCTGTAGCGTCGCTGAACCATCCGAACATTTGCACGTTGTACGACATTGGTCAGGAAGCCGGGCATGGCTACATGGTGATGGAATTCATGGAGGGGGAGACGCTGGCGGCGCGGATCGACAAGGGCGCGCTGCCGCTGGCGGACGCTCTGAAATTTGGCGTGCAGATTGCCGATGCACTGGATCGGGCACATCGTGCTGGCGTAACCCATCGCGACGTAAAACCAGCCAACATTATGCTGACGCGGGACGGTGTGAAGGTGCTCGATTTCGGATTGGCGAAGTCCTCAGCCGCTCAAAAGCCTGGCCCCGACGAAGCGACCATCGTTGCCTGTCTCACCACCGAGGGCACGATACTGGGCACGCCGCAGTACATGGCGCCCGAGCAGTTCGAGGGTAAAGAGGCCGACGCCCGCGCCGATATCTGGGCCTTCGGCGCGGTGCTGTACGAAATGGCAACGGGGCAGAAGGCGTTCCAGGGGAAGAATTATTCCAGTCTGATTGCTTCCATTCTGGCAGCAGAGCCGCCGCCGATGGCGGTTGCGCCGTTCACGCCGGTATGGCTGGAACGGCTGGTTTGCCGCTGTCTTGCCAAAGACCCCGAAGAACGATATCAGTCGATGCGCGATGTCGTGCTCGACTTGCGCACCCCGCCGCGGGAGGCGGTAATCACAACATCGAAAAAGAGACACTGGCCATGGATTGCGGCCGTGGCATGTTTGGGCATTGGAGTATTTGCTGGAAGTGCACTGCTGCGCAAGACAAGCGAGCCAGCAATGCCGGTGAAGTTCGATATCGATCCACCACCCGGCAGCCACTTCACCCCGATCGCCACCATTGGCGGTTCGGCGATCTCCCCGGACGGTCGCACGCTCGCCTTCGTCGCCACAAACGCAAAGGGAGTAGCACTGCTCTATATCCGTCCCCTGGAATCTCTGGAAGCCCAAGCGCTGCCCGGGACGGAAGAGGCAGGCTACCCGTTCTGGTCGCCCAACAGTAAGTCGATAGGGTTTGGAGCGCAAGGGAAACTGAAGAGGATCGACGTGGGTGGCGGCAGCGCTATGACGCTATGCGACGTGCCTACTGCAAGAGGTGGAACGTGGAGTGAAGATGGTCAAATTCTGTTCGCCGAGCGAAATGCTGGCCTGAAGCGGATAGCCGCCTCAGGCGGGACAGCAGTGGTAGTGGCGACGGTGAACCAGCAAGCGGGGGAAAGAACTCACTACTATCCACAGTATCTACCAGGAGGCAAGCAGTTCCTGTACTTAGTCCGTTATACCGAAGCAGAGAAGAATGCGATCTACGTAGGGTCGATGGACGGCAAGGCAGCAGTGAAGCTGGTAGAGAGCGGATATCGTGCAGTGTACGATGCGAGCACGAAGCGGCTGTTGTACATGCAGGGAGCGGGAGTGCTGATGGCCCGGAAGCTGGAGCTGGATCCGCCGCGTCTGAGTGGGGAAGCGGTGACAGTGGCTGAGGGAGTACGCGTTGCCACTAATACTGGCTATGCAGAGTTTTCTGTATCGGGGAACGGGACGTTGTATTACGGACGAGGGAGTGCAGGTAAAAAGGTGCAGTTTGGATGGCGCGATCGAGCGGGAAAGCAAATAGAAGTGGTGGGGCAGCCGGTGGAGGCGGATTTCGTTTTCAGTCTGTCGCCGGACGGAAGCCGAGTGGGGTACGGAGCTTTGTCGAATGCAGGGCGGTACGAAGTATGGGTGATGGAGTTGGCGCGAGGGTTAAGCACGCGGATCACGTTCAACGGAGGATATTATCCGCAATGGTCACCGGACGGGAAGCAGTTGTATTATCTGAACGAGAAAGAAATACAACGAAAAGCAGCGGATGGGAGTGGGGGAGAAGAGTTGCTGTTGAAGGCGGGCGGGAACGATTTTCCAACCAGCGTGTCACCCGATGGGAAGGCACTGCTGTATGGGTTTCAAGACATCAAGAAGCTGTGGTTGACTGGGGAGCGGAAGTCGGAAGCGTATCTGGAAACAAAGTACACGGAGGGTAATGCAGTATTCTCGCCAGACGGCCGATGGGTGGCTTACCGATCGGATGAATCAGGGCGGTATGAGATCTACGTGGAAGGGTACCCGGAGCGACGGGGCAAGTGGTTGGTATCGTCGGAGGGCGGAGCGAATCCGCAATGGCGCGGGGACGGGAAGGAGTTGTACTGGCTCAAGCCGGATGGCACGGTAATGGCAGCAAGCATGGTGCTTCAGGCAGGGGGAGTGCAGGTGGGGCGGGCTGAGGCGCTGTTCAGGACAACGGGCGAACGCGGCTACTTCCGCAGTGCGAAAGACGGGAAACGGTTTTTAGTGGCGGAGCCGGAAGACGGGCAGCAGGAGTTCCCCATGGTGGTGGTTGAGAACTGGGCGGCGCGGCTGGGCAAATAGACCTGTAACGAGTTTTGTAACTACGCGCGTCCGCGCCCTTTGTGCGCAACCGTTTGGGATGCGTCCACTGGCAACCGCACAGTTTTCAATATATTTAGCACAGCATGCAGCGCTTCATTTACAGCGGCTTCCGTTGGAAAGGCCTTCGCCAACACCGGATCGAGCAGGACAAGGTTGGTGCCGGCCCGATACTGCCTGACGTATTTTCCCCTCACGCCATCCTTCATGGACTTGAAGTCGTATTCCGCTCTCATTTCGCCATCAGGTTGTTTTTCAGGCTTCTTCATAGAAATTTTGTTCACTCCGGGTTGCCCGTCTACCGCTGATCAATCGTATGGATTGCCCCTGCTCCGTATGAACAACTACCAGCAGACGCTTACAACTGGACATTCCAATGGTGACATAACGCGGTTCGAAGTGCGAATGATCCAAATCCGGAAATGTTGCGGAGAGATCATCCTCCAGGACGGTGGCGGCTTCACCGAAATCGACCCCATGTTTCTTGAGATTGCTCGCAGCCTTGTTCGGATCCCACTCGAAAATCACACCGGCAAGTATATACTGGACAGATTGAGCAATGCCACTCTCCACCGGTGACAAACTCGGTCCCTACGAAATCGTTTCGCCGATTGGTGAAGGCGGCATGGGTGAAGTATACAAGGCGCGCGACACGCGGTTGGAGCGTTCGGTTGCGATCAAGGTGTTGCCGGAGCACATCGCCAAGCGGGAAGATTTAAGGGCGCGGTTTGAGCGCGAGGCGCGGGCGGTGGCGTCGCTCAATCACCCTAATATTGCGTTTGGCAACTACACATTCGTCTAGGAGGTGGGCCAAATTAAACTGCCGAAGTGGGCCAATTCAGAATACCGAAATCAAGCCGCGGTCGTAATTGGCGGTTGACGGCGAAAGCACCTCGGCGATCAATACAGGGTTGGTACAAACATCGTTTGTGCCGGGAGGTGCTTCAATTGGACCACAGACAACGGATGCATCGGGGTAGAAATAGTTACCCTGTGGCGTACGGATGCGCAGGTCGGAATTGAACGGCGTGCATCGCGATCCTTCCAGCCTTATGTCGAGTTGCGTCACGATTTTGGTTCCAAGCCTGGAATGCCGTGGAGTTCCTCCAGACATGGCGGATATTTCGCCGTCCACAAATTCACTCTTGTATTCCGCTGCTCGATCAAGGGTAAGATAATCGGCTTCAGTTAGAGACAACATCCCTAATTATCGCAGTACCCAACGGATTCCTTACTGGCATCGTCAATATCAACATGCGAACACACTTGATTCTTTTGACGCTAAGCACCGCGATCACGTTCGGCCAACCAACTGCCGAGCAAACACAGACCTTCAACCTTGGGTCATCGGCGACACCTGGCGACCTTCAGGACATGACTTCGCTACTGCGCGTCACTGGCGGCTTGGAACACTTGGCCACGGCGCCGCAACATATAACGGTGACGGGAACTGCGGCGGAACTGGCAATTGCCGATTGGTTGTTCCACGAACTGGATCAGCCCACGGGATCTGCTTACCAGATTGCCAAGAACGATTCCATGCGCGTTATCTTCGTTGCTGAAACAGGTACTCCACGCGATCTTCAGGAGATGGGAACCGTCGTTCGTTCCACCGCCAATAACCGCAAATTGTTCATTCACGGCAGTAAAAGAGCCATGGCCGTTCGTGGCACGGCGGAAGAGTTGGCACTAGTGCAGTGGCTAATTCAACAACTGGATCAGCCCGCTGCCGCTGACATTGCAAAGCGTTCGCCAGCCGATTACAAGTATGGTACTGACGATGCCGTGCGTATCTTTTACACTGCCCAGGTTGGGCAACCGCTTCAGGAACTCTGCACCAGAGTCCGCACTTCCATCAGAATTCCTCAGATGTTCGCTTACAATCCCCAGGGTGCCCTGGTAGTGCGCGGAACTGTAGATCAACTGGACAAGGCGGAAAAGTTGATAGCTGGGGAAGCCCGTTAAACTTACTGGAATCCTTCCAGCCCAAGATAGAATCAGAAGAACATGTCTACAGAAAAAATCGCGCTGGTAACCGGTGCCAATAAAGGGATTGGACTTGAAACGGTCCGTCAATTAGCCTCCAAAGGCATCCACGTGCTGCTTGGAGCTCGGGACATTGCAAAGGCTACGGCAGCAGCACAACCGCTGATCGCCAGTGGGTTGAAAGTGGAGCCCATTGAATTGGACGTCACCAATTCCGCTCACATTGCCTCGGCTGCGGCCATGATTCAGGCAAAGTTTGGCAGGCTGAATATTTTGGTGAACAATGCGGGCATCATGGTGGAGGCTGTAGATTGGGCACAAAACACTACCATTGACGTCACCGCTGCAATTCTACGCCAGACGTACGATACCAACTTTTTCGGGACAGTGGCAGTGACGCAGGCGTTGCTGCCATTGGTCATAAAGGCACCAGCGGGCCGCATTGTGAACGTATCCAGCATTATGGGTTCGTTGTTGTTTCACGCTAAACCAGATTCACCCATTTATGATTCAAAGCCATTCGCTTACGATTCGTCAAAAACGGCTTTGAACGCCTTCACCATCCACTTGGCACACGCTCTAAAAGGTACAGCAGTCAAGGTGAATAGCGCGCACCCTGGTTGGGTGAAAACTGAAATGGGTGGTGCTGGGGCCATGTTGGATATCCCCGAAGGAGCATCTACCAGCGTTGAGCTTGCCTTGCTGGAGGCAGATGGGCCAACCGGCGGGTACTTTCATTTGGGCAAACCGCTCCCCTGGTAACCCGGCTGTTAAATCAGAATCCGGAACGTGAATATCTTGCTGGTGGGGGTTGTCGCGTCGGACGGGACGGCTGCCAGAATTCCGTATTCGCCTGGTCCTAAAGCGGTAGGAATCACCATGCGAAACATGTTCTCACCCAGCTTTTCAGCGCCGAAAGCGATTGCCCCCTTGGCCACGCCACTCTTCTTATTCACTGGCCCAACCTTGAAAGAGCGAGCTCCGTCTTCCAATTTCAAGGGCAGCAGGATGTAGGAATTCACTGTCAGACCCTTGGCAGTGGAAATCACAATCTCAATGGGATTTGTTAGGAAATTACGGCTACTAGGACCAGCCAGTTCACCATTCAGATCCTTCTTCACAATGCCAGCGCTGAGTATGTTGTTCATGGCGCCGCTGGTTTTCCATTCCACATCTTCCGTGATCAACTCAAAATATTCGCCGTTCTTTTTGTAGAACAGACCAGGGCCAGGAACCATAGCCTTCGTTGCGGCAACCACGGGCTTGGGCGTTGCGGAAGGTTGGGGACTGGTATCTCCCTTGCCTTTGTCCAGCATTTCCGTGATCAAACGTTCCGATACACCAGCTTCTTTCAGAATCACCAGTTCATTGGCACCAAGCATGTAAATGCCGGGCTGATGGCGGATCACGCTGACAATCAGATCTTCACTCATGCCGGACTTCACCAGTTTTAGAATGCCTTCGTTGTTCATCGACTCCTGACTGAAGACGCCCACGGCCAGCACTACCAAAATAAGAATAGATTTTAAGAGGTGTGTCATTTTCTTCCAATTGTACCCAACTGCCATACAGGTTAAACTGAGTTGTGTGGGGACGTAGCTCAGATGGATAGAGCGGTCGCCTCCTAAGCGACAGGTCGGCAGTTCGAATCTGCCCGTTCCTACCACATACTCCTACGGTTTTCCTGAAGCATTCCAATCTGGCGGTTCAATCCCTAACAAGTGATGTACGAAAAAATCGTAGCGTTTTCTATCTCCATAGACTCCGCCAGTATTGTGGCCTTGTCCGGGCAGCATCAGGAAATCAAATATCTTGTTGGCTTTAACCAGTGCATTGACCACTTGCAGTGTGGAAGCCGGATCAACGTTGTTATCCAGTTCGCCCACCGTAAGTAGTAATTTCCCTTGTAACTTGCTGGCATTTTCCACATTGGAGCAAGCAACATAGTGCTCACCTAACGGCCAACCCATCCACTGTTCATTCCACCAGATTTTGTCCATCCGATTGTCATGGCAGCCGCACGATGAAACGGCAACTTTGTAGAACTCCGGATGGAACAACAGCCCACCCAATGCATTTTGGGCTCCGGCAGAATGACCGTAAATCCCTACTTTGGAAATGTCGTAATAGGGATACTTGGCGGCTACCGCTTTATGCCAAAGAATACGATCAGGAAATCCCGCATCGGCAAGATTCTTCCAAGCCACATCGTGAAATGCTTTTGACCGATTGGACGTGCCCATTCCATCCACTTGCACCACAATAAAGCCCAGTTCAGCCAGCGATTGCATGGCGTAATACGGGCTGAATGATTTGGGGACAAAAGAATCTTGTGGTCCGGCATAAATATACTCAATCACCGGGTATTTCCTGGTGGGGTTGAAGTTGGACGGCCGAATGATGATGCCCCAAATATCCGTTTTTCCATCGCGGGCAAGAGCCGTAAATACTTCTGGAGGACGCCAGCCAGTTTGAATTAGCGCATCAATATCGCCACGTTCAATCCATTGCACCGACTTAGGATCGGAAGTGCTGCGAAGTTCTGAAACTGGGGCTTGGTCCAGCCGCGAGTAAGTGTCTACATAGTGCAACTTATCGGCGGAATAGCTGACTGAGTGATTGGCGTCGGCTTCGGTGAACGATGTCAGGCCAGTACCATCAAAATTGATGCGGTAATAGTGGACGTAGTAAGGGTCCTTGCCGGGATACATGCCGCTGGCGTTGAAGTAGATGTGTTTGCGTTGTTCGTCAACACTATCTACTCCCCGCACAACCCAGTTACCCTTGGTAACTTGATTGATCACTTTACCAGTTACTGCGTTGTAGAGATATAAATGGTTCCAGCCATCGCGTTCTGACATCCAGAGTAACTGCTTACTATCATTCAAATTCAGACGAAACTTTTTGCCTGAATAGCAAAAGAAGGTGGACGGCTCCTCATTGACAATGGCGCGAGCGTGGCCGTCGGCGGCGTTGATTTCAATCACACGGTACACCTGGTGCCCGCGCTGATTGTATTCAAAGGTAAAGCTGCGGCCATCGGACCACCACACTGGATGAGTAAGGTTGTAAGGGTTTGGGAAAAGAGCATTGTCTATCTGGATTTGCCTGCCATTGACAACATCGAACAGCACCGGCTGTTGCAGGTCCACCGTATCGCCAGGCTTGGCGTATTCAATGGAATGCACCTTGGGTTGAAGTTGATCTTCAGGAGACGATTCAATGTATTCCACTTTGCGATGCAGGCCAGGGCGAATACGATAGGCCGCGATGCTTTTAGAATCGGGGGACCAGGTGATGGAGCGGCCTTCATAGAAATTCGTTTCAGAGCCGTCGGCACTCAACTGCTTGCCTTGAGTTTGGCCAACGGGACGCACTTGAATGTTGAAATCGACAATGCGCGCTTCCCATTTGGCGTCTGGCGAGACCACAGGAGGGACCAAGTTTTGCTCGCCTGTTTGATTGCGGGTTGTGTTTGTAGGCAAGCCCGCACGGCGCGGCAAGCCGAAAATTGGGCCGAGCTTTTCACAGGCATAGTCATTCAGCGTTACTTTCCAGCGGAAATCAGCAGCTACAAATTCAATGGCTGTGGAACCACCGGTGTATTGAAATGTGGTGAAGGGAAGCTTCAAGGCGGTGTAACTTTGGCGAGCAGCGGAAGAAAGTGTTGTGGCCAAACGGGCATGGTCGAAGGCCGGACTTTTTTGGAGTGTGCCAGCATCCACGGCGACGAAGTCATGTCCACCGGGAATGGCGCGACGGTACCAAAACCGATTTGTTTCCCCAATCCAAGTGGCCCGTTCTGGCAGGTTCTTCACCAGTTCAGCAGTCTTATCGCGCAAAGTTTCGGCACGCTTGTAATCGTCAAAGCTACCTTGTGCGAAAAGACAGAGTGGAAGAAAGAAGATTAGGTTGGCCTTCATAAGAGTTCTTCTACCTATATTGACACTTGGGGAAGATTGGCACTTGGGGAAGTGAAGGGCTCAGTATATTCTCATCGAAGGATGCGCCTGAAGGGCGGCCGTAGGCCCGGGGCTCCTTTGTTTTTGTAAGTGCTTGTAAATCGATTCCGTCGATAAATTACTTCTCTTACCTCTCCGCACGGAGCGTGCCTGGCGATCAGTCGGGTCACCTGTGAAAGGCTCAGTCCCGTCATCTTTTCAATGTATTCCCGCAGCACTCCTTTCCCCTCACGGCTCTGCTTGCGGTATCCATGTTCATTCAATGCTGTCTCGATCCATCCATAGGTTCCTTTCGACGATGCCCCGTAAATCGAACTTCATGCTGATGATCAATCCCCAGCTTCCGACATCTTTGCCCCTTCAGGCTCATCTTGCATGAGACAAGACTGCCTGGAGCGGTGGTACTTCTGTATGTGCTATCTTTCCTGATTGTATGATTGATCAGCCCCGTCACGTTTCCAGCGAATCCGAATCGGAAAAACTAGAAGCACAATTTACGCGACAGACCTACGCAGAATCGCGGACCCAACATCGTTCTCCATCTTATGCTCGGACGATTCGAATCGCGGTCTTTATGAGGAATTTGCAAAGCACTATCTCCCCCCTATTCCGCCTTTTGTTGGAAACCCTGCGAGCGTCCACCTGCGCTTTTCCAATCCGGCGTCTGGCTTACCAGATTGCAAGAGGCTGTCGTCCGAACTTCGACGTATTTCACTACAACTCAAAGGATCTCGCCTTGCGTTCCACACTTCTCAAACTGGCTTTTGGCTGGTTCGTCTTCATGCTATCGGCCTCTGCCGCTGATACCCTCACCCCGCCTGCACCGCAAAAGGTTGTCGTCGTCATACTGGAGAACCACGATTATGAGCAGATCGTCGGTGACACCACCAACGCCCCTTTCCTCAACACCGTAATCTCCCAAGGCCTTTTATTTACCAACGCCCACGCTGTCGATCACCCCAGCCAGCCCAACTACCTTTCGCTCTTTTCAGGTAGCGACCAAGGCGTCAGCAGCCAGAACTCAACTCCCACCAACTCCCTGGACCTGAATGTACTACTCGCTAACCTGAAGGCTGCCCTCGCTGATCCAAAGACGCCCCCCGCGCAGATCCCAGCATTGCAGGGCCAGTTAGCCCTTGTTCAAGGGGCGCTGGCGTCCGGTCTCGATCCTAAAATCTTCACCGGCGACGCTTTCCCCTCTCCCGCCAACTTCTCTGCCCGGGGAGGGCAACCGGTGCGCATCCCGTTCGACTCCCCCAACCTCGGCTCGGTCCTCCTGAAAGCGGGCAAGACCTTCACCGAGTACGTCGAAGGCCTCAAAGATGCGGGCGCCACGGACAGCTATGGTTACGCCGTGGTTGAAAAGATCAACAACCCCGCGGACCCATATTTTGTTGGCTACGCTCGCCGCCACGATGCCGCTTCGAACTGGATTTCGAACACGCCTACGGGAAACCAGTTACCCCGCTCAACCGTCCAGGATTTTTCGAACTTCCCCTCCGGGGCCAACGACTTTTCCTTCCTGCCCAACGTCTCGCTGATCATCCCTAACACCATTAACGATATGCACGACGGCACGGTTCCATTCAGCACCCGAACCGGCGACCGGTGGTGTAAGCAGCACCTCAGCAACTATCTCGCTTGGGCAAAGACGCACAACAGCATTCTCATCATCACTACCGATGAATCTGACACTGACAAGACGAACCGCATCATGACGGTCTTCGCCGGAGACTCCACC
Source organism: Bryobacterales bacterium (assembly GCA_043781815.1). Lineage (GTDB taxonomy): Bacteria > Acidobacteriota > Terriglobia > Bryobacterales > Bryobacteraceae > JANXSF01. The sequence goes on from JAYWBH010000737.1 coordinate 13,126, forward strand.
CTCATTCAGGCAGGCACCTCCGATCAGTATCTGTCCCACTTCGACCTGCTGCGCTCCGTCGAGTCGATGTTCAGCACCGAATATGCGGGCTTCAGCTCCCTCGTCTACGGCCCCGTCTTAATCAACGGCAAGATCATCGCAACCAACCCCGCGCCGCCCCCGCAGAACCTCACCCAGACCCTTTCCGGGACTACCGGCAGCGGCGCACAATACCAGATTATTATCCCCAAGCCCTGGAACGGCCAGCTAGTAGTGTACGCGCATGGTTATGCCGACATTTCCGCTCCGATCGCCATCCCGAATACAGATCCCGAACTCCAGATCTATCAGGCCTTCGCCAGTCAGGGCTTCGCGGTCGCGATCTCCAGCTTCTCCCAAAACGGCTGGGCCGTGAAGGAGGGGATTCAGGACATTCGAGACCTGCAGTCTATATTCTCGGCACAGGTCGGAATACCTTCCCGGAGTTACGTTCTCGGGGTTTCCATGGGCGGCCTGATCACCGTCGCTCTTGCGGAGAACCCAGGTAAGTTCGACGGCGCTTTCTCCATCTGCGGTGTCGTCGCGGGTGCGCCCTTGCAACATAAGCGGCTCGGGGATGGTCGAGTAGTTTTCGATTACTTCTTTCCGGGCATCCTGCCCGGCGACCTTCTGCACCAGCCAAACCTGGACTTCTCCCTCGGCAGCCCTGCTTTCAACCTGATTGCGGGCACCCTGGCCTCTGGCTTCACGGCTCCAGGCAATCCGACTCTTCAGTTCGCGAGCGTGACAGGCCTCACCGGCTCCAGTCCCAACGAACTGATCTTCTCGGCAGTGAGCCTCCTCGCCAACGATTTCGACGAACTGCTCACGCGCACCCAAGGCTTGAACTTCTACGACAACATTGACACCGTCTACACGGGCTCAAATAACGACGTCCTCCTGAACGCGAAGGTCAAGCGCTATCGGGCCGACTCTGACGCCGATAACTACCTTCGCACCTACTACCAACCGACCGGAAAACTTGCCATTCCCCTAGTCACTCTCCACACCACAGAGGACCCGACAGTACCGTTCTCTCAGGAAGCGATCTACTCCTCTGTTGTCGCTAAAGCCGGTGCCTCCAACCTGTTGGTGCAACAGTCCGCAGACCGCTACGGTCACTGCAACGTGAAACCGGCTGAGATCTTAACCTCGTTCCAGGGGCTCTTCGGCTGGGTTAACTTCGGGATCAGACCCTTCGGCGGCAATGTCACCGTTCCCTAACCTTTAGCCCAACCAACTCCGCGCGTCCCATAAGTAATTAACCGCGTGTCTGTCGCTTTCTTGCTTGGCGATTTGTTCAAGAGCCCTCAATGTTACTCCAGGCTTGAGATATTGACTTACATTGGGTAACTTGCTGGATACTTCCCAGGGCGTGGCGTAACTTGGATACGCACGCCGCTGCTTCCCCTTACTGTCGGTGGTGAGGTCGATGAAAGTTCAGATACCTATTGAAGCTTTCGTGATAGAACTGCTCAACTTTCGGGGCGTTATCGGCCCCAATGTAGATGTACCCCATGTGTTTGCGAATTACCGCTCCGTTCTTTGACTCCACCAATCCGTTGTCATTGGATCTACGGGGCCGACTCTTGGTCTGATCAATCATTAGTGTTTTTAGTAAGTCTTCCACGCCGTGATTAATGTACTCGCTTCCATTGTCGGAATGAAAGCCGTGGATCTGGAATGGAAACTGCTCCAAGAGTGCTTCTATAGCCGGTTTCACGTATGCTTCCGTTATCTGCGGCACGCAGACCACCACTTCCCACAGAGTTACTTCGTCAACAGCATTGATGTGATAGACGCCTTTAACCTTTAACTCCGTCCTGGTCCCCTTGATGCACCGTGTCCACACGTAAGAATCCCGGCCTGCCTTCCGGCTCTGGACAGCGGCGCTAGCCAATGGCAATCGTCGTTGGGTTTGTCTTGGTGATGTTCACCCGCCGTTGTCGGTACGGATTGCTTTGACGCAGACGGTACAGGTGCCCAACGGAGATCCCGGCCAACCTCTCATATTCGCCTCTGCCGTATTCGCTGAATTCTCATTCCAGAATCTTCTTTGTGGCTGCCCCGTTCAGTGTTTCATGCCCCTCGTCTACCGTCTACCGCTGCGAGTAACTCGATGTCGCTTCGCGTGTAAGTGCTTGTAAATCGATTCCGTCGATAAATTACTTCTCTTACCTCTCCGCACGGAGCGTGGCTGGCGATCAGTCGGGTCACCTGTGACAGGCTCAGTCCCGTCATCTTTTCAATGTATTCCCGCAGCACTCCTTTCCCCTCACGGCTCTGCTTGCGGTATCCATGTTCATTCAATGTTGTCTCGATCCATCCATAGGTTTCCTTTCGACGATGCCCCTTAAATTAAATCGAACTTCATGCTGATGATCAATCCCCAGCTTCCGACATCTTTACCCCTTCAGGCTCATCTTGCATGAGACAAGACTACTCTGAGTCCCACGCTTCTGCTATATTTAGGAATTAGAGCTTAGCAAGTTGGTCCGAATATCTTAATGCGGATTGAGTAGCCTTAGGGTACCAAGTAGTTGAAAACAACCCTGAGCGGGAGTAATTCAGTGGTAGAATGCCAGCTTCCCAAGCTGGACGTCGCCGGTTCGACCCCGGTCTCCCGCTCCATATTTTCAACAACTTACGGAGCCCTGGAAATCCTACCAACGGTTTTCACTCCATTTCACTCCATTAAGCGTAAATCAACTGTTCCGGATCGGCCATGGAAACCACGCTCTGCTTTTCGTAGGGCCAGAAGCGCTCACAGATTTCAATGCGCCCCACTTCATGTTGGTTGGCCGCGCGGAATACCAAACAGACTTCCGTGCTTCGCAGTTCTTCCAGATAGGTGGTCAGCGAACGAGTGCTATGACCGATGGCTTTGGACAACTCGGCCATGCGGAAACGCAGCTGCGCCGTTTGCCGGTCCGCGTTGAGGCACACGTAGGCATAGAGCTTAAATCCGCCATCAGAGAGCAGCGCCATGGCATCGCGCATTTCCCCTCCGGCAGCAAAGAATCCCGTGGGATGCTTCAGTGTCAATCGGGATTCACTCATGCCTCCACTCATGCCTCCCCCTTGCCGTTCTTCTTCCGGATGGAATCGCCTTTCAGGTCGATGCGATGGGCGTTGTGCACCAAGCGATCCAGAATGCTGTCGGCGGAAGTTGGGTCGCCGATCTGCGCATGCCAGTTGGCTACGGGTACTTGGGAAGTCAGAATCGTGGAACGGGTTTGATAGCGGTCGTCACAGATTTCCAGAATGTCCCTGCGCTCGGTTTCGGTCAACGGAGCCATGGCCCAATCGTCAATCACCAACACGTCGGTCAACGCCAAGCGGCGTAACAGCCGTCCGAAACTGCCGTCGGCATGGGCTAGCGCCAGTTCGCGAAACAGTTGACTGGCCCCGGCATCCCTTTGGAGGTTTGGATTAATAAGCCAATTCCAGACAAGGAAAACACCGAAAAAGAAACTCTGTAAACTCTCTTGCCAGATGTCTCAAAGTTGTTGACACGAACCGTTGCAAAGGGCACGCTCTCTTGTCACTCGGTTCGAAGAGGATGCACACGTGAATCCGAACATTCAAACCAAGGAGTTTTCGCTCCAAGATCCAGACGGATATTGGATTACGATCAGTGCGCTCTCTGCCGCCTGACCGGGCGTTTGCGTCACGATATCCAGTTTGAACATCTTGGAATTTTAGCGGTGGGCGCATCCGGGCCAGCAACAGGGGCGTCGTTTTCCGTCTCTAAGACTTGAACAGCCCCAATCGATCCGGCGGCTTCTGGTTTCTGCTTTTTTAGCTGACTCAATCCAACATATCCACTCGTTGCGTGCGAGCGGTGTAATATCCTCCCACGCTGTTAGGGCTTGCAGATCTGATGTAAGTGCTTTTCTCAAATCTGCGGGCACTTCGTGCACCACACCACTAGAAATCTTTGTTTGCGACATAGGCTCTTCTTTCGTAACCCCCAGCGACGGGAGGATGTCTTGATGAGCAAAGGATGTGGGTCGTGCGGCCATTGGCGAGTCTTGACGCTCAGGTTAACACCAAAATTTTAGGGCTGTTGACGACCCACCGTTGGAAGCGGTTCCGGCCCAAGTTCGGCCTCGATTTCTTCGATGGTGGGGAGCGTTCCCTTAAGCTGCTCGGGAGTTTTTCGAGATGGGTAAATTCGGAAATTCCCATGGGAGTGGTCGTCCCCCTGAGCGCGTATTCGGCAATGATGCCGTTCTTGGTTTTGCAGAGAATCAGGCCGATGCTCGGCTTGTCGTCAGGGTGGCGAACCATATCGTCAACGGCTGCAAGGTAGAAGTTCATCTTCCCGGCGCACTCAGGTTTGAATGGCGTCATTTTTAAATCGATGACCAGATAGCAACGCAGCTTCAAGTGGTAGAAGAGCAGGTGAATACGAAAATCTTCGCCGCCAACTTCCATCGGATACTGTCTGCCGACAAATGCGACCCGACACCCAATTCCAGGAGGAACCTCTGGATGTGCCCGACGAGTCCCGTTTCCAGGTCGCGCTCATGGGCATCTTGGGTGAGGGTGAGGAAATCGAAGTTATAGGGGTCCTTCAATAGCTGCTGCGCGAGGTCGGATTGGGGTGCGGGTAGTGTCCGCTGGAAATTGGTCAGCGCCTTGCCTTGGCGTCGGTGAAGTCCCGCTTCGATATGGAGGACCATGACGTTGCGGCTCCAGCCGTTTTCGATGGCGGCCTTGCACTACCAGAGTCGCTCCTCCGTGGTTTTCAACTTGTCGAGCAGGACGCAATTGTGGAACCAGGGCAATTGTGCAGCAGCCTGCTGCACAATTGGCTCGTCCGGCCAAGCCTCAGCGAAAGCCTTCATGTACTTGAGGTGGCGGGGAGACAAGCCACGCATTTCGGGAAAGCTACCCTTGAGGTCCCGACCTAGATTTTCAATCACCTTGGTTCCCCGACCCTCCGCTTTTTGTCTGCGAGTGATCTCGGTTCCGATGCCCCAGTAAAGCAATACCTGCATTCAATTCAAAACCTGTTCAAGCGTCGAGCCGAACCTTGCCGTTGGGACGGCCAACACACGTCAACACAAAGCCGCGGGCTTTGCTTTCAGGATCCAGCCCGGCTTCGGAGTCCATCGTAACCGAACCTTCCAGTAAGCGCGTCTTGCAGGTACCGCACTGACCCTGCCTGCACGAATACGGTATGCTCACGCCGTTCAGTTCGGCTACCTGGAGCAACGTCTGATGGCGTAGGGCCAGGGCGGTCTTGCACGAAGTCGAGAACTCGACCGTAAAGGCTGTGTCGTTTGTAGTGTCTGTTTGCTCGGGCCTTTGAGTCTTCGACGAACCGAATTCCTCCTGATAAATCCGGTCCACGGAAGCGCCCAACTTCAGGAGAATACTCCTCGTTAGGTCCATAAAGGCAGAAGGGCCGCAGAGAAAGAAATCCGAGTTCGCGAAATCATCGACGGCGCTGGCAACAAATTCCGGACTGATGTGTCCGCGCCAACTGAACCACTCCGACGTGGGCTCGGACAACTGTACGTGGTAGCGGAATGACTTCAACTCGGTTCGCAGGCTATTGAGGTCGGAACGAAACATTACGTCGTCGATAGTGCGGACACAGTAGAGCAATGTCGCGGGCGTTTCCAGGTATAAATCTTTGATGTACCGTAACATCGCCATCATGGGCGTAATGCCGCTGCCCGCAGCAATCAGGACGATTCGCTTATGACGATCAGGATCGAAATAGAACTCTCCAAATGGACCGGAAGCTTCCACGGTCAGGCCGACAGAGGCCTGATCATTCAAAAATACAGAAACGCATCCGTTCTTGGCGCGCTTGGGTGTAATTTCGATATAGCCGGAACGTGCGGAGGAAGAACAGATCGAATAGCAGCGAGTCTCCTTTCGGCCATCGAAGAGAAACGAGAAGTTCAGGAACTGGCCAGGGCGAAACTTCAGGTTCATGCCTGATGGAACGGCGAATCTTAATGTCTTCGCGTCGGGCGTCTGCGTTGAAACGCCAATGAGCTTGAGGACCGCTGGTTGATTGATCGCAGCGGGGGAAGCCGAGGCGATTGCCGGACCGGCAGGCCCACCCGGGCGGCCCCTGGGGCGGCGCAAAGCGAGGAGCGACAACCCCGCCAAGACGAACACGCTGAGCCCAACCGCGCGAGGGTTGAACATGGAACTTGCCTGGTTTTCTGGCGACTGCGGCGGAATGGAGAGCACCTCCGTTGGGGGAGACTTTGCCTGCATTCGCTTTTGGTTTATGCCTTCTGGTGTTTGCGTTACTGAAAGATACTCGACAATTTGTTGGGCTTCTCCTGGCCGAAGCGCGACCGCGCTTCCCGCAGCATATTCTTCCATGCGCGAAACCGTCTCTTGCCATGCGGTTCGCGACTGCGTCTTGGCGTAGACGCGATCCAGGTTGTGACAATGCCTGCAGCGCTGATCGACTATCGCTCTTTCGACGGCAAGCCTGGAGCCCTGATCTGTATTCACATTTCGCGATGTCAGATAAGCCGCAATCATTCGGGCGTCGGAATCCGAAAATCCAGATGACGGTAGCGACCGCATGCGGGAGACGGTGGCGGCCCAGCCCCGTGCATCCTTCCGCGCACCGGCGATGCGGTCGAGATTGTGGCACTTGGAACACTTCCGCTCCATCAGAGAGGCCGCAGCCTCAATGTCAAGAGTAACCGGTGGAAGACCAATTTGATCGAGAGAAACGGCTACGCTCTTTCTCGTTCTAACTAAATACGGCCAACTCTCGACGGCAACCACTAGGAAAGCGAGCACGAAAATCAGCATACCCAGCGGCATCAACACGGCGGTCCGCGTCCTGTAACGACGAGCCAGAAGCACTTTCAGGAAGATCAAAGGAGCTAAGACCAGAGCCAACGTCATATGGACAGTTGTTGAGCCGGACGTGGCGGCATCACTTCCGAGTCGCCCGAACATGTAGTACAGCATCAGGCAAAACAACGCGATGAAGGTGTAGCCCGCAATGCGGTGAGCCGCAATCAACCGTTCTGAGCGGTCGCGTTTCGTGGCTCCTGATGTTCCCTCCAGAATCAGCCAAACGCAGAGTGCTGCGGTGAGGATGAAGCTGCAACCGAGCATAAGGCTGGTAGTAGTGGTGAGCATGGGAAAGGGAAAGTAATGAGAGGAGAGACACAAGAGTGGGCTGGTCGAAGATGCCTGCCCACTTCGGTTACTGGCCTTATTGTCCAGTTAGCACGGACAGGAACAAACTCGTTTGGGTCGTAGCCCCACCCGTTGACGCACTGACGGGTACGTCTTGTACCTGCCCTGCGGTGCCGATGATTGCCGGAATCGTCACGTTGATCTGGTACAAACCAGGCGAAACAAGACCGGCGAACACTGGCGTGACCCCCTGGCCGGCGATCGTAACTTGAAGTGACGCTAAAAGTGACGCGGGGTTGGGAACGACCGCGCCTTCATAGGAGGGGCTCGTCGGTCCGAGTCCCGTGCAATACAACACAATGGTTTCGCCGGGCTGTGCAGGCGTGCTTGCTCCAGGGAAGAGATTGGCCGGGCCCACAAGCGACCCGTTTGCATGAGTCGCCACGGCGTATTTGCGCGGGAAGGCAACCGTGCCGCCGAAGGTGAAGAAGGCCGGAGATGTTGCTTGGAACTGCGCAGTCGAACTGGTGCTGGCCGTCCTGTTGTTTGTAACAACGACCGGCACGGAACCAGTTCCGGCACCGCCAGGCGCGATGACGTCGATCTGTGCCGGGCTGACAAAGTACACATAGGCGGGTTTACCGCCGACGCTGACTGAGACGCCGTCGAGTTGTTGTGGTAACTGGCCGTTGGGCATGTCCGCAGCCGTCCAGGTACGGGTGGTTGGTGAGAGATTCGTTCCGAAGATCGCGGTGAAGGCGCCCGGTGAAATGCCTGCGGCGAAACTTGCTGCGTTCAAGGCAGGCTGGCTGATTACAGGAGCGGTCTGCACCGTGCCAAGCAACCCATGCGATTCGCCCGCCGGTCCTGCTGCGAAGTAGAGCGTGTTGGCGTCGCCACCTGACGGAACCAGCGCACCTTTGGGGCGGCTGCCGTTGCCGAAGGTGATGCCCCAAAGTCCAGAAATGTGAATTGCATTTCCTGCGCCATCCTGAAGGGTACCAAGCAACTTACCGGAGGCCGGATCAAACGCGTTGATGGCACCATCGCCGAAGTTGCCCACCAATAACGCACCGGCAAAATCGCCGAAGGATGCGGGCGCAATGGCGAGCCCCCATGGCGAGTTTAGGGGACCCGTTACGACGAGTCGCTGGAGGAGCAAACCGTTCAGGTCAAACACGTTGACGTACCCGTTTCCGGCCCCTGCGACATCATCATGGTGTGCGGCATCCTGTTTTGCGTAGGTGACGTATAGCGTGCCGCCAAGATTCTGTATGTTGAAGGGCGCAAACCCGGCGGGGATGGCCGCATCGCGAAAGCCTCCCGCTAACACTACCAGTGCCAAGTTGCCATCGAACACGTCGATGGTTCCTGCACTAAAGTTCGCAGCATAAAGTAGCGGGCCTTCCGAGCGGGTGGCGATGGCCAGGCCTTTATAAACAGCCTTGGCTGCGGAGCGGTCCGCGAGAATAACGGTTGTCTTCCCGGCCGCACCATTCCAGCCCGCAATGATTCCATCTTCAGTTGAGAAAATGAAACTCGCTGGACTTGCCCCAGCAAGAAACGCGGTCGTGTTGTTGAATACGATGCCGGTCGGGGTCCCGGGCCCGAAATCCGCTTTTCCGCAGTTACCACCGCGGGCACTGCCCCCAGGCCCGGATACGCCCACGATTAAAGCTGCCGACGTGCCGTTGCCATCGTAAATGGTCGACAAACCGGTGCCATTCGCCGAGACCCAGAAGGGGCTTGTGGGTGAAGCGACAATGCCCCAAGCATTCACCAAACAGGGATCGGTATGGTCGGCGGTTCCAGGGGTGTCGGCCACAAGGTTGTGCACAGCGAACTTGTTCGCGGCGAACGCGTGTGAGGTCACAAGCAGGAGAAGCGTAATGAAAGTGTTTTTCGAAAGCATGAGATTTGTCCTTTTACTGTGCGCCATCCGTCTGGGCTTTGCTTACAACGGCCTGGCCGACTTTGGCGCCGAGCGAAGCTCCGCCCTGCAGATCTTCCACCGCATGGATTCCAGCGTAGAAAGTTGAAAAGCCCGCATCCGTGGCCATTGCGTTGATCGCAGCAGCGTCATTCGGAAAAAGATAGCTCTCGACGACCCCGGCAGCGCCACCCGCGCAGGAATGCCCACCTGGGTAGCTGGGATGTTGCGGAAGCGCGAACAACGGCACGATCGTCGCGTCCAACTGAGGAGGCCTGGGCAGCAGGTATGTGAACTTGGTATCCCAGCAACCGATGGTCGCGTCATGCATGGCGATGAGCTGCAGGGCGTAGGCACGGGCCGCGCGAGGCGCGTTGCCGTCCAAATGATTTTCAAAGATTTCACGACTCAGATTGTCGAGCCATGGTCCCAGGAACGAGGGCTGCCAGAACCAGGCGGAATGGTTCGACACATTCGTGCGAGCGAAGTTCTTCACCACAGCCACCTGTGTCTGCAAGTCGGATGAGCCCACAGCGGGTGGCGGCGGAAGCCGGAAGTCTGCTCCCGTCGCCATCACCCACGGCTTCCAACTTCCGGCCAACGGCGTAACCGGGTTCGCCCCGCTCCACATTGTGGTGCTCGGAGGATAGGAACCTGTAAAGACTGCGTCCGAGCCGTCGGCCTGCGCATAGGAAACTACCATCCGCCCCACTCGCCGACCGAGTTCGAGACCTGCGTTCACGTCGCTCGGCAAGGCCGCACCGGCGAACATTCGCGAGCGTCCGGCCTCTTCGGCCAAGTCGGTGTATACCCCGGCTTGGGCTGGAAACAAATACCCGAGAATCACCGCTGCGGCCCCGGCCGCGACAGCGTGTTCTGAAGGATAGGCGGGCGCGTTCGGAATTCGTACTGAGGGCTTGATGGAAGGATCGATCAGCGACGGGCTTAGTCGATTGTAGGCGTATTTCGCGTCCCAAGCTGCAATCGTCGAATCATATAGGGCGACGCTGACCAGGCCCATTCCCCGCGTTACAAGGGTCGGCGAGAGGCCCTGTGCCTGCATTTGCTGATACGCAAGTTGCAGCCACCTATAGCCGGGCGATCCAGCGTCCCAATAAGCTGCCTGCGCCATCGTATCGGTGTCAGCCTCTGCGATGAGACTTTTTAGGGTTTGGATCTCAGCGGTCGTCGTATTCGCATCGGGCGGTGCAGGCGGTCGCACCTGACTGACCGAAGGGACAACCCAGGTGCGCCAGGTACCAGCCTTCGGTTCGACCTGTGCCGGTGCAATTTGAGCGAAGAGTGTGGCACCCGAGAGCGCGGCTACTGCGAGCATTGGAAATTTGTTCATGTTGTTTGTGACCTCACTGACTGGAATGACACTAGCGAACCGAATGTTATTCCCCCATTGCGCTTTACCGGAGTTGAATTCACAACGTTTTTACAACTGCCTATTTGAGCTGCACCGATTTCAGTTGCTGGAGGTAAGTGATGATCCGTTCGCGTTCCGTCTTATCACTCAGGCGGAACGCCATATCTGTGCCAGGCACGACACTTTCCGGGTCGGTCAACCACTTCTCCAGCGTCGATTTATCCCAAACGAACTTCGCCCCTTTGAGTCCGTCGGAATAGGGAAAGTTCGCCTGCTTCCCAGCAGGGCGTCCGAAGACACCCCGCAGAGCCGGGCCCTCCTTAGCGGCGTCCAAGGCGTGGCAACCGGTGCAGCGTTTTTCGAACGACGCTTGCCCTTTTTCTGTTTCAGCCGCGCTCGAAACAACACCGAAGAGGAACCCGAAGGCAAGGACGGCAAAGTGAAGAATGACGATACGCATTGTGCGACTTCTCCTCACGATTGCAACGGTGAGTCGACGACGGCGAGACTCTGCTTCTTCGCCACGAAACTCACTTCGCAAATGCCCAGCACCTGCCGCAAGCGCTCCGCCGGAACTGTCATAGGGCCCGCCGAAGGAGTACTGCCGGGTGCGGGTTGCGGGAAAGCCGTGGACATGGCTGTGTGGAACGTCACCTTTCCTTCGACCTTCTGAAGCACTTGATGGATATGCCCATTCAACACTGTCACCGAGCCAAAGCGCTTCAACATTTCCATTGCCTCAGTGCTGTCTTTCGTCGCCCAACCCCACTCTGGATAAACGGCCCAGAGAGGAATATGGGCGAAGACGATTACAGGCGTGCTGGCAGAAATGCTGACTAAATCCTTCTTCAACCAGTCGAGCTGTTCGCGGCCGATCATTCCCAGGCCCTCTAGCTGGGCTGCATTATTCAGGCCGACAAAATGGACACCCTTGTGGTCGAAACTCCGCCAGCCCGTGCCCTTGCTTCCCTTTCCAAAACGCTCCAGATACTGCTTGCCGTCGTCGCCAGTGACGTCGTGCTCGCCAGGGACATAGAAGACGTCGCGTTGCTTCAAAGCCTTCAGGTTTTGATCTAACATGTCAAACTCGGCGGCCTTGGCAAGATGGGTCAAGTCACCGGTGTGAAGGATAATGTCCGGCTGATGCGGAAGCGCGTTGATCTTGTTCACCGTCGCCTGGAGCGTGCCAACAACGTCCGCATTCGCCGGGCGGTTAAAGCCCATGTGCGTGTCACTGATCTGGACGAAGGTGAAGTCCGAGGCCTTGGTCTTCTTTCCATCAGCGCCCAAGAGTTCCGAGACTGGCACGCCCGCCGCGAGACTCCAGACAACTCCCGTTCCCGCCCACTGCATGCACTTCAGGAATCCACGGCGGTCGATTCCATCTCCGTCTATCTGTTCTGTGCCGATTTCGGACTGCTTCATTGATTGACTCTCCTGTTCGTCCTTGCTCTTTTGCGCCAAATGCGCTGCTGCTTAGCTAGACACACAGCGACGGACGTTTATTCCCGGAAAGTTCTTGAGAGGTCGGTTGTGGCCAAATTAGAGTCGGCGGCCCGATTGTGGAATAATCTGGTTACCGGCGGTGTCCTACACATTGAGGACGTCGAAGATTTTCTTGAGGATGGATTATTGCCAGAGCATCTTGGATCAGGCAGTAGCAATGCCGAGCGGAACCGCTATTTCGAGTGCACCATTTGGCCGCACCTGGGCGCAGCCTACAATTTTGCGCGCTGGATTGTTCACAATCATCATGACGCAGAAGATATTGTGCAGGAGTCGTTCGTGAAAGCGTTCAAATCCGCAGAGACGTTTCGCGGCGCGGACGCCCGGCCTTGGCTGCTGGCAATCGTCCGGAATAGTGCTCTCAACTACTTGAACCGCAGCAAGCAGGATAAGACTGACGCTATTCAGGATTCAGCGGAGCCCGTTGACGCCGCACCGAATGCTCAGATTGCTATCGAACAAAGCCAGCGGAGTGAGTTTGTCCGGGCGGCGATCACCCGGCTTCCGCTGGAATTCCGCGAGGCGCTCCTGTTGCGCGAAATGGAAGGCATGACCTACAAAGAGATCGCGTACGTATTAAAAGTGCCGATTGGTACGGTGATGTCCCGGTTGTCGCGCGCGCGTGCCCTATTGGTGGAAGAGTTGATCGTTCAGAAGGAGTCGCGATGATGACCTGCGATGAGGCGGGACCCTTGCTAGGCGCCTATTTTGATTCGGAACTGGATTTGGCGACCGTGTTGAGTGTCGAACGCCATCTGGAGAAATGCAGCACCTGTTCGGCGGACTTGCGCAATCTGGAACGGCTGCACGAGGAGTTGAGTCCTGCGATCTTTAATCGAATTAGGCCCCCAGAACGGGAACGTTTAGGCGAATCTGTTCGCAAGCTCACGGTTGTCCGGGAGACGAGAAAACCCAATAGGACTCAGTCGGCCTTATGGGTTGCGGTAGCTGCCGCGTTGGTGCTGGCGGTGGTCCTGCCCGTGCGCCGAATAGATAGCGGGCTTGACCGGGAACTGGTCGACAGCCATGTCCGGTCTCTCATGGCCAGCCATCTGGTAGACGTGCCCAGTTCAGATCAACATACCGTGAAACCATGGTTCCAGGGGAAAATCGATTTCGCACCGGATG
>JAYWBH010000738.1:0-9620 GCA_043781815.1 Bryobacterales bacterium
CGAAAAGATCCGTTCCGAAAAGAACCCGATGTACGGTTTCAACGCGGCAACTGGTGTTTACGAAGATATGGTAAAGGCCGGCGTCATTGATCCAACCAAGGTGACCCGTACAGCTCTGCAGAACGCATCTTCGATCTCAGCATTAATGCTGACGACTGAAGCAATGATCTGCGAGATCCCAGAGAAGAAGGCCGCCCCAGCTGGCGGCGGTGATCATGGTCCAGGAATGGATTACTAAGCAGTAGTTTGTGTGTTGAAAACGACCGCTTCCCGCAAGGGGAGCGGTCGTTTTTTTGCGCATACTCGGCCTAAGGAGTATTTTCAATAATAAATGTATTGACAGCTAACGGATAATAATAGGAGACTTCCTATCTCACGTAAATAATTAAAATTGGCTCAACATAATGAAGCGAAATATTCTACTTTTCACGCTAATGCTTTCCGCAGGATTTTCTCAATCCCCCCAGCAAGTCAAGCTCCAACCGATAACTGAATCCATCCACTTCCGCCTCGCACCTGATGGGATTCGTCCTGCGCAGGTCACAATAGCCACGGGAAAGTATCTGATCCAAATCGACAACGGCCTCGTATCGGCTGATCTGCAATTCGTTCTGGATGACGAAGCTAACAAACGTGTCGCGCAAGCGAACCTCAACCGAAATTCTTCCCGCACACGACGCCAAGTTGAATTCACCACCCCTGGCCGCCACAAACTGTCCGTAGTAGGGCAACCAGATTGGCGCTCCGAAATCATTGTACTTCCTGCAGCTGTTATCAAATAAACGGGGCTCTTAATGTATAAATGTTGGCTTATTTTTGTCTTGGTCACATTGTTGGCGACGGGTCAAATCACAACGTCGACTGGTGTGGAAGATGCCGTAACGCCGGTTGCCATTCAGCCTGGCACTCCAGATGGAGTCTACAGGCTCAGCGATTTCGAGCATGTCAATGTTTACAATGGTCTGGTTAGCTCCTCGTTCCCGCTGATAGAAATCGGCGGTCGCGGAGAAGCCCGTCATACAATCCGAGTAGGAATTACTCGTCCAACATTCACAGTTCAGGTCAACCACGAGAACCATCCAGTTGCTGGAGGCAGCGGAAGTGAGGTAACGTTTACCTCCGGCGCCAACATCAGCTGGTGGCATCCATATCACGACAATTTACCTTACAGTGCCGGTATGGTTGTCATGAAACAAACTGGTGACACTGTTACCGATTGCAACGGCTCATTTCAATACGGTCAAACATTGCTCCACATAGTCTTTCTTTCGCCTGACGGGACGGAAACGCCGCTCTATTCCCCAGTGGCACCCATTGGGATGCGCAGTCACTTTTGCAGCCCCACATCCACCAGCACGAATCGCGGCCGGATTTTTCGTGCTACAGATGGATCTGGAATGGTTTTTCGCTCAGCGTATAATCTCGGCGATATCACGTCTCCCTCAACAGGTGACTATAACGCCACCATCGTTTCTGGGACCCTTTACTTTCCGAACGGTGTGAGATACGAAGTCGTTGACAGCCGGGTCAATAAGATTATTGATCGCAACGGGAACGAAGTAGCTTTTACCTTCAATGGAACTAATCGAGTCAGTCAGATCAAAGACTCACTTCAACGAACAACAAGCATTGCTTACGATCAAGCCATTGCATTTGGGGGTGTAAGCAATACTTGCGACACGATTACTCAAACCGGGTACGGAGGAGCATCGCGCAATGTTTGTGTCTGCCACATGAAGTTGAAGGATCGTCTCCGCGTAGCTTTTAGCCCCACCGCCAACATCTTCCCTGAGCTTGATGGGAGTTCATCACTAAACCGTTACGACCTCAGCGTCGTTTCCGCAATTCTATATAACAATGTAAACCCCGCACAGACGGTTGAAGCCAATCCTTCCTATCAATTCTTCTACAACCAATTCGCGGAAGTCTCTCGCATTGTTGTTCCCTCCGGTGGAGCAATGGAATATGATTACGGACCTGGGTTGCCTCAACTTACGGATTACGTTTTTGCCTCAGGACAGGTTCTAAAGAGCCAAAATGGGCGGACAATTCCATTGGTATCGAACGCGGAGCCAAGCGAAGGATGGCGCCCGTTCATCTATCGCCGTCTCCTCCAACGCAGAACTTACCGCACTGGAGGATCCAGCGCCAACAGCTCGGCAATCGAATCACAAACGGATTACAGCCGGCTGGAGACCGCCGTTGCAGCATCTTCGAGCTTTGGTATTGGAACGGATGTCGCAATAACAAATAATCAATACATAGCGGCCATCAAAAGCAGTCCCTCAATAGCTGGCACCACTCCGGTAACCACCCACCATTACTTCCATAGCTTCGCATTCGGAATCGGGGGTGTAAATCCAGTGAATAGTGGCGGTCCAGCTGCCTCTCTCAAAAACAACCTGTCAACACAAGGTAGTTCAGACCCATTCGAAGGAAAAGAATATCTTACAAAAATCGGCCCTGACTTACAGTGGGTGGAGCGCGTGTATGGCGTAAACCCGAACCTCGAGGTGGGCCAACTGTGCCAGGAAAATACAATTTGGAAGCTGAGCGGCAATACCAGCAAAACCAGCGCCAAGGTTTTCTTTTACGATCGGACATCCGCGTTGACTTTAGTGCCAATAGACAGGCAATTCAACAATCAGACTGACGTGTTTGAATATGATTTTGGTTCGGCCCCCGCAATTGCAACAGCAACAAATGGGCAAACCTATAACCTATGTCCTGCTGATTTACCATCTGTGGGAACTGCCGCAAGATGGACACATACAGATTTTAAGTCCTCAGATTCCTTCGATAATTACTTCCTATTGGACGGCACCTCCAACTCCTACTCTCCATTTCTACGCGCGCTTCCCACCAAGCAACTGGTCCGAAATGGAAATTTCGATCTTTTGGCCCAAACCACTTACAACTACGATTTATTTAGTCCGTTGGATCTTTATACTATCCAGGGGAATTCACTCTCCTCATCCGAGAACCGCAGGGGCAATCTGATCAGAACTACTCGATCCGTGAACGGTGATCAAACAACTGTTTCAACGCAGCAAGCCTACGATAATCTCGGCAATGTTGTCACCTCAACCGACGCCCGCGGATACGTGGTCTCACTAGGCTATGCCGACAGCTTCAACGGTGCGGTTCCACCTTCCTCCACGCGGGGGTTTCTGACTTCGATCACTTACCCCAAGGCTCAACCTACGGACCCTGATCCTCAAGTGAAGCGGACGATGACGTACGATTATAATTCAGGCCGACTTTACTCAGTCACCGATCCTAACAGCCTTGTCACCACATTACAGTACAATGACCCTCTGGACAGGCTCACCGACGCAACCCGCGCCGGGCAGCGAATCAAGTTCACCTATACCGATACGCCCAACGCGATGAAGGTGAGAAAGCAGGCTGACCAATATGCTGCGGACTACCGCTACAATTCGGAAACGTTCCTCGATGGCTTCGGCCGTCCCGTCCGCGAAACAAGCGGAACCGGAACCACCATCCAAGTGGAGCGCGAGTATGATGGTTTGGGAAGATTGCAAAAATTGAACCGTCCGCGCTATGGAACAAGCTATGCTGGCGCCATAGAATATGAGTACGATGCTCTGGGCCGCACGTTAAGCACCAAGAATTCTTCAGACTCATCCACAACATCCCAGAATTACAATGGCGTCGATGCGACTACCACTGATCCAAAGACTAAGAAACGCCGAACGGAGTTGGACGGCCTGGGCAGGCTTGTAAAAGTGGTGGAAGATCCTGGTGGATCCTTAAATAACGAGACAACTTACACCTATAGTGTGCTAGATAAGCTGCTAACCGTAACTCAAGGCGTGCAAACTCGCACGTTTACTTACGATTCCATCGGCCGGCTAAAATCGGCAACAAACCCGGAAAGCGGAACAGCTTTTTATACTTATGATCCCAACAGCAACTTGGTCAGCCGCGTCGACGCCCGGGGATGGACCGTTTGCTTCGGACAATGGACCGGCACCCTATGCAACAGCAACGGGTACGACTCCTGGAACCGGCCCCTCCGAAAGCAATACAGCGCTGGAGGGAGTCCAAATGTGGAACTCTGTTACGACGGTCGACGCTACGTTAGTGGAGCTTGCACTGGCACATTGGCCGCCAATGAAATCGGCCGACTCACCGCACACGGCAGCTTCCTTGCTGGAACCGCCGTTTCCGATTCCAACTTCGTCCATGATTCCGCAGGTCGCATCACTTCATCTTGGCAAAGCACGCCAGGCGCGCCCCAGAGATACGATTTCAGCTATGCTTATCATCTAGATTCCAAGCTTGCCCGCACCACTATGCCGGTCTCGCTGAGAAATGTACGGAACTGTTACGACGATCAAGGCCGCCTATATTGGGTCTCCGGCTCCACGGCTCTCACTGATAGCACTTGTTCCACTAGCCCCACAGAAGCGCCAGCCCAATATTACTCCAAGTACGAAAGCTACGGCCCTGGAGGAGAAGAATGGAACGTCCGTTACGGTACTACCACTCCAAAGCTGCTGCAAACCTGCACGGACCTTTCCCAATCCTACACGGGTCTAAGAGTAGGCGCCAGCACCAATGCAACTAGCTCAGATTGCGGCAACCAAACTGGGGATCTTTTTTCAGAAAGCTGGAGTTACTTAGCGGGGCAAAACAATGGCTCCGTGGATTCAACCACTTCTCGCCAACCGGCGAGCTCGGGAGTAAATACATTACGTACTGACTACACCTACGATGCGCTAAATCGTATTACCAAGCAGTATGAAACCCCTTTTCTGGCATCCGGGACCGCAAACGCCTGGCAACTTGTTTTCAATTATGACCGGTACGGCAATCGCATTGTTGACCAAACCCAATCTTTCGCCTACAGCGAGATCGCAGCCAAGACGCTGAGTCAGTACAACAGCGCAAACCAGTTAACAAAGAGCACACAGGGTGTGTCGGCGCAGGACGTGATTTACGATAGCGTGGGCAATATGACTTACCACCCGGCGTTGGGCACGTTTAGTTATGATGCCGAGAACCACCAAACCAATGCATCCACGAGTTCCGGGTCGGCGCAGTATTTCTACGATGGCGAAGGCAAGCGTGTGAAAAAAGTGGTCAATGGCACAACTACCATTTTCGCTTATGACGCCTTTGGACAGCTTGCCTACGAATATTCCAACGGCTCATCGAACCAAAGTGGCACGCAGTATTTAGTGCATGACGTCTTGGGCAGCACGCGCCTGGTGCTAGATCAAAGCGGAAGTGTGGTTTCAAGGCGAGATTACTTCGCGTTTGGCGACGAGATTCCAGGCAGCGCATCGTTCGGCGGACGCGGTGACGCCGCGCTGAAGTTTAATCAGAGTTTTGCAGCTAATCAGTTATATACCGGGAAAGAGAGAGACTTGGAGACGGGCCTCGATTATTTCGTGGCTCGGTATATGTCCTCGGCGCAGGGGCGTTTCATAAGTGCGGACTACTCGTTGGCACCGCAGTCAGTGCCGTTTGCTGACTTAAGTGATCCCCAGACATTAAATCTCTATTCGTACGTCCGAAATAGCCCCCTAAGCCACACAGATCCCTCAGGGCATTGCCTCCGCCCGAATGTTAGCTGTACTCAATATGCAGTAGGGGCGGTCAAGGCGGCAGCAAACCTTCCAGCAGATGCAGCAGACATGTTTAACGGAATTAGCGGAAGGTTGACTGGCCAAACGGTATTTCCGGTTCCCCGCTTTGAAGCTGCAAACAGTGATCAGAGTGAGGGGATGCAAGCCGCCAGTGTGATGATGCTATTGGGCCCTTTGGTTGAAGCTGGAGTCACCAAAGTACTCGAAATGGGCGGAGCAATGATTGGTGACGGAGCCACCGTCACTCGGTACATGGGGTCGGGAGAAGCAGGCGTTGCGATGAAAACTGGCGAAATCCCTAACACCAACGCAGCTGGCGAATTCCGACCTACGCACGTTACCACCGATCCGCCGGTTGGGAGCGCAAGCGAGGCGCAAACTCGGTATGAATTACCTAGTTCCCCAACTCACAGGGCCACCGTGCCGGCCAATAGAGTCAAGGACCTTCAGACTACTCCAGATGGCCGCGCACGTACGAGCGGTGGAGGATCGCAGGCTGCGACGCACAATCCAGTGCCGGTGAAGAAAAAGGAAATTAAACCGCTTGAGGAATAATATGCACCACGGACAATCACTCGAAATACAAATAGTGGACAGAGATGCCCAACGGCCAGTCAAGGTCGGCAACATTCTAGTGGAAATCCATTTTTTCATGAAAGGCGCTTATCGGTTTTGTTTTAAGGTCGGACGAACCAATGAAGCTGGTAATTTGAATGTGAGCGAAGCGGATATAGAACAAGTCCGAAAGGAGAATGCATTGGAAAATTTGATGGATTACAATACCTCCTTAGCAGACTGTGACCAGACGGTAAGACTCGTCATCCCTTCCGAAGAGCAACTTCAGCAACAGCGAGATGCCGCCATTAAGTTCTATGGCCGTTCGCCAGATTGGTCGGAAAACTGGCCCGAAAACCGACTCTTAAAAAAAAGGATCGACAAACCAATCGACCTAAAACAAGAACATACTTTCGTCAACATTCCAGTGGAAATGGTCAACTGATCGATAGTCACAACCTGTGAGAATTCAGCTATAGGGTGAATAAGGGGAAACAAAGACTCAAACCCCGATAAAAACTAATGAGTAAAGATGACTTGGAAGTTTGGCGGCTTATAGCCTGAAACCTGATTGAGAAATTTGAATACCGTGCGGACTTTATCAGTGGGAAAGACGCTGGCCAGCGGTTTGTCTTCCTGCTTCTACCGTGCGGCACTAACGGAGCGGCTAAATTGGCAAAGCTGAAACGTCCTTGATCATATCGAGAGTAACAAAGGCAAAAGCGCTATATGAAAGCAATCATAGAATTTCGATGTTCCCTAACATGTTTGATCGTGAGCCTGACTCTCGCAAGTCTAGCTTTCGCCCAAAACACGCGCGAATACATCCGCGCCAACGGCAAAGTAATCGCCATTGAAGCGCCATCCATTCTGTTTTCCGTCACACCCGATCCGGTTTCCGCCGTCTTAGGTCCCAACTCCACACTCTCTTTCTCAGCCAACAAATCGGCCACGTGGGTGGTTTCCCCGGTTCAGGCTGGCAACATGTCCTTGGTGTCAACTGGCGCGGGGCAGGCGACGGTATTCACAGTGGCAAGCGTGCTGTCAGCGGGCGTTACGCAGGCCACAATTGTGGCTACCGCACTGGACGGTTCGGGAGTGAAGAACATCCCAGTTCAGTTGATGACGCCTGTAGTGATCTCGGGTACAGTAACTTCGTTGGCGCCTAGTGGGTCGGCGCAGTACTCAGCAAACATCCCGGTAACTTGGGAGGTGAGCCCGGCGAATGCCGCGACTGTAAGTCCTGTTTCTACGTCTACAAATGGAATTACAACACTAAGTATCGTTGCTAGTCCGCCGGGGAATCCAACCACCGTGACACTGACCGCGCGAGATGCACGCGCCCAGAGCAATGCCTTGTTCTTATTCAATACTGCTGTAACGAATGTCACAATTCAATACTCAGCCGGAGGGCCGCCGATCCCAGGATTGTTTTACGGGTCTCTTATCAATAATGGCACTGCCGTGGGCTTGTATAAATTTAGCTTCACTGATCCTCAAGCACCGCAGAATATTCAGTGGATGGCGGTTCACTTTTCTGGGATAAGTGCGCAATCTGTTCAATACTCCTGCGTTTTGTATGTTTTCCCAGCTTATGGAGGATTCAGTTACCTTTTTAATGATGACGGAATTGGTGTTGTGGGTGGGGTAATTGGACAAGATCAGCCACTGCGAAATTCCCAATGCTTGATCGAAATGAAAGGTTTGAGATATTACTCTAATTCGTTCCGGAGCATCCTGGAAGTTCCTGTCTATATGAATCCTCAGTTCCTGGGATCGCGAGATATATATATTTCTGCTGGGAACAGTCAAGGCAATTCACCTTGGGTGAAGGTTGGCAGCGCTGTTAACATGTATTATCTTCAGCCTGCGGCTTCTCTACTGTCCCATCCAGGAGCGCCAGCGAACGTGAATCAGGATTTCCGCACTTCAGCTATGTCGACTATCGCAGGTAGTGACATTGCTATCATGGGGTTGAAAGCCATTGATGCATCGTATAATAACTGTCAGTTATGGGTATACCGGGATTGGAATTGGGCTTACATTTATAACAGCAATACCTCCAGTTTCGACTCTTCCCCACTAACTTCAACTTCCTACACCATGAGCATTCCACAATGCAACGTCCGTGTGGCCTCTATTAAAATTGACTCCTACTTACAAGCAACACCTCCAGCTCCATTCTTTTTTCTGAGTGCTCAGATCCAAGCAAACCAACCCATGCTCGGGTTGCAGCAGTCATTAGGAGCGCAGATGTACTATTCACTCGACGGATCGAACTATTGGACTTCGACACAGCCGGTTGGGTATTGGAATATTCCATAAAAGAGAAATTTCACATTATGAAAAACAAATTCATTCTTATGAACATGCTACTTACCGCAGCCGCTTGGGGCCAACTGCAGACAGGCTCCATCCAGGTTGATACCATCGCTTTAAACGGTACCGCCACGCTATCCGGTATGGTGGACGGCATTCCGCCCGGAAAATTGGACACAGTGCGCATTACCACCATCCGCATCAGTCCAGCCTCGCCACTGGCAATAGCTGCCATCAATGCGGCGAAGGACGGAACATTTAACCTTACGCAATTGCCACCGGGGACTTACAACGTATGTGTCCATTCCACTGACGGCGATTACGTGGACCCTTGCAGTTGGGGACTCGCTCCGCCAACTGTAACTGTTGTAGGTAGCCAGCAACTGAAGGGCCTGAAGTATAGTCTGGTTCCGGGAGTGCGAGTGAAGGCTAGGATTGACGATCCAGCCGGACATCTGCAAAAAAAAGCCACCGACCTGTGGTCGCAACACGTCCTGGTAGGCGTGATTTCCACAAAAGGCAATTTATTTCCAATGGGAGTTACTAAGTCCACCCCTGCAGGCGTGGATCACGAAATGGTGGTTCCAATTGCAGCGGCTGTGAAGTTGGCGATTTTCAGTAAG
This sequence comes from Bryobacterales bacterium, assembly GCA_043781815.1. Taxonomy (GTDB): domain Bacteria; phylum Acidobacteriota; class Terriglobia; order Bryobacterales; family Bryobacteraceae; genus JANXSF01. The sequence goes on from JAYWBH010000738.1 coordinate 9,116, forward strand.
GGAGTCGATTTGGAAGACGACAAGAAGCAAGCGGTCCCCGCCGGAGGCTTGCTCATGGACATCACGCAAGCCTCCGCGCAAGCGAAAGCACCAACCTTCAACTTTATTGTCAAGGGGCGCAAAGCATTGTAACCTAACTCAACGAAAACGGCAGAGCTTCGCAAGCGTAAGCTCTGTTCACTTTTTGAACCTGCAATCACAACCAATTCAAAATCCTTCGGGAAATTCCCAAACACTTATCCCCTTTACTCTTCTCACATCGATTGCCGTTGCTCGAACAAATTGCTCGCGCCGGTCGTCCGCTGCTGATCATCGCTGAAGAAGTGGAAGGCGAAGCACTGGCAACTCTGGTTGTGAACAAACTGCGTGGCACGTTGAACGTTTGCGCCGTGAAGGCTCCTGGTTTCGGTGATCGTCGCAAGGCGATGCTGGAAGACATCGGCATCCTCACTGGTGGCAAGGCATTGATGGAAGAGACCGGCATCAAGCTCGAAGGCGTCCGCCT
>JAYWBH010000739.1:0-3175 GCA_043781815.1 Bryobacterales bacterium
GTATCGTCGTAATTTCGCGCCGTGATTTCCAGTAACGATCCTGGCCGGATTCCCAGCGCATGCAGATACTCAAGCAACTGCCGGTCCCGTTCATAAACGCTCACCACTTGTGCCGCCGTGTTCACGGGGACTTCATTCAATGGCAAAAACCCCCGCTCTCTGCGTGCTGCTGGCGTGTCTAATTCCCTTTGATTTCCGTGCGGACAATCCGCTTCCGTACCCAGCTTTTCCATCAAACGCTGTTCGAACTCGGCGGAAACGGCGTGCTCTAATTGCTCTGCTTCATCGTGCACCATAAACCATTCCATGCCGAAAATCTCTGTCAGCATACGCTCAATCAAATGGTGCCGATTGAGGATGTGCATCGCAATTTCGCGACCCTCAGGAGCCAAGCCGATCTGCCCTTCTTTGGCAACTACAATCAGGCCGTCGCGCTTCAAGCGTTTAATAGCCATGGTCACCGCCGGGGCTGAAACTTTCAACCAGCGGGCCAGTGTGGCCGCAATAACAACCTCGCCTTCGCTTTCCGCTTCAGCGATGGTTTTAAGGTAGTTCTCTTTGGAAATGGTGATCTTCAATTGGCTCTTTGAATTGTAACCCGGCTGAACCCCTGCTATTCTCATGTTTATCCCTATGTGTAACGCAAAAATGCTCCTTTTATCTTGCGCGGTAATGCTGGCGGCCATCACCACAGCTTTTTCTGCGGAGAAGGTTGACCTAACTACGGTCCACCGTATCAAGTCCGAAGCCTTCGAAAACTCGCAGGTTATGGATCACATGTTCTACCTGACCGATGTTAACGGTCCACGCCTGACCGGCTCCCCTGGATACGAAAAGGCCGCCAACTGGGTGGTCAAAAAGATGAAGGATATGGGGACAGAAAATGCTCATCTTGAAAAGTGGGGCCCCTTTGGCAAAGGCTGGACCTTTGACCGATTCTCTATGCACATGCTGGAACCGTCCTATACGCCGATTGCCGGATTTCCTTTAGCCTGGAGCGCCGCAACGCAAGGAGTGTTCACTGGCGAACCCATTGCCGCAGTGCTCAGCGCCACATCCACGGACGAAGAGCGCGCCAAGTTCAAGGGTAAGTTGAAAGGCAAGATGGTGCTGCTGGATCTGCCACGTGACGTGAAGCTGCACATCACAGCCGATGGACGTCGCTATACAGCGGACGAACTTGCCGAACAAGCCATTTCGACAGACCCGGCCATGTTGGGTGCTGGTGGCTTTGGCGCACGGCGTCCAGGTGCAGCCGCTGGTGCAGGCGCGCCATTCAATCGCGAAATGATTGCCGAACGTCGCAGAAAGTTCCATCAATGGCTGCTTGATGAAGGCGTGGCCGCAGTGATCACCAACGGCTACAACGGCGATGGTGGCACGGTGTTTGCCTCCTCTGCTGGCGGACGCGAAGACAAAGACGTGATTCCTCCGCCTTACGTCGCCATCACACCGGAACATTACAATCGCATCTATCGCTTACTCGATAAGAAAATTCCAGTGAAGCTGGAACTGGATATCCAAGCCAAAGTGCTCGACCAAACCAAGGAATCTTTCAATGTAATTGCCGAAATTCCCGGTGGCAAAAAGAAGGATGAAATTGTGATGATTGGCGCTCACCTGGATTCATGGCACGGCGGCACAGGTGCTACCGATAACGCCGCTGGCTCTGCCGTGATGATTGAAGTAATGCGCATTCTGAAATCGCTGGATCTGAAAATGGATCGTACCGTTCGTCTTGCACTGTGGAGTGGAGAGGAACAAGGCTTGCTTGGGTCCGCTGCTTATGTGAAGGAACACTTCGCCGATACTGCCACCATGAAGCCCACTTCGGAACATTCCAAGTTGGCCGCGTATTACAACCTGGACAATGGATCGGGCAAGGTTCGCGGTATTTATTTGCAGGGTAACGATATGGCTCGTCCCGTTTTTGAAGAATACCTGAAGCCGTTTGCCGACCTTGGGGCAAAGACCATCACCATTCGAAACACCGGCGGAACCGATCACCTCTCTTTCAACGCCGTTGGTCTGCCTGGCTTCCAGTTCATTCAGGATCCGCTGGAATACAACACGCGCAACCATCACTCCAATTACGATGTGTACGACTACATCCAAAAGAGCGACCTGATGCAGGCTTCCGCCGTCATCGCCTCATTTGTTTATCACACCGCTAATCGCGAAGAGTTGCTGCCCCGTAAGCCCATGCCTAAGCCTGTAAAGCCTCGCGGACAGCCCGAAGGAAAAAAAGATGCACCGTCTGGTTTGTAGTTTCGTTCTTGCCGCAAGCTGCTGTTTGGCCGGGGGCGTGTTCAAAGAAAATATAGAATTCGCCACGGTCGATGGCGGTGAAATTCTGCTTCTCGACGCCTGGGTCCCCGATGGACCTGGACCTTTTCCTGCCGTCATCGTCGTCCACGGCGGTGGGTTCATCAATGGCGATAAGCAGACCTACGTGAAGCCCTTGTTTGAACCGCTTCGAAATAGTGGTTTCGCTTGGTTCACCATTAATTACCGACTCGCCCCCAAAGTGCATTTCCCGGTTCCGCAGCAGGATTTGGGCCGTGCCATTAAATGGGTGAAGGCCAATGCCAAGCAGTACAAAGTGGACGTCGCTAAAATCGCTTTGATGGGCGAATCTGCCGGTGCTTCCATCGTAAATTATGTTGCGGTTCATCCCGGCCCCGGAGAAGAAGTAAGCGCCGTAGTGAGCCTGTATAGTGTCAACGATTGGACGCAGCGGTCCAAGCAGCGCGATGGATTGGGTGCGAATTTGTCGAAATTGCTGGGACTCCCGCCGGAACTAACGCCGTCCACGCTTGAAAAGTTGAAAGAGATTTCGCCCATCACCTACGTCAGCAAAAACTCGCCACCCTTTTATCTGATCCACGGAACCAGAGATGTGCAGGTGCCCTACGATCAATCCGTTTTGATGTGTGAAGAGTTGCACGCTGTAGGAGCAAAATGTGAATTACTCACCTTGCCCGGCGGCGGACACGGGATGGCTGGCTGGGAAAAAATCCCCAGCATATTACATTACAAGGAGAAAATGATTCAGTGGTTGAAACTGGTTTGGAGCAAATAGAAGAACAGATGACCAAGGCCGAAAGTGTCATTGCGCTGGAACGCGAATGTGTACTGGGCAACTATAGCCGCTATCCCATGGTGTTGGAACGCG
>JAYWBH010000740.1:0-3173 GCA_043781815.1 Bryobacterales bacterium
AATGCCAGTGCGCTTGCAAATTATCAAGGGGAGCAAGCTGCGGAATATGGTCGTCTAAAATTGGCCGGATTGCACAAAGCTCCAGTGCACATTGCTGTCTTTGCCGATGTAGAGGCAGCCACTGGTTCCGGTCTTGGACGTCAGACTATGCCGCAGACACTAACCTGGTCCGTAGTGATGGCGATTCATACGTTGTGGTTGGCCGCACAAGCGGAAGGGTTGGGCTTGGGCTGGGTTTCCATTCTGGATCCGATTGCCGCACAAACATGCCTGGACGTCCCTAATCACTGGACATTTCTAGCCTACCTTTGTTTGGGTTGGCCAGTTGAGCCGAGTCAAGATCCACTATTGGAACGCGCTGGATGGGAACGGCGGTTAGCAGTGGATCAGTTAATTTTCCGACGATAAGTTAGTTTAAATCACGAAGTCTAATATAATTTAGTAAGTACCCCAGCAGGTAAAAACTCAACGATTAAGAGGATTAGACCGAATGAAGAAGACACAGTTATTTACCACGATTTGGACGATGGCCTGTTTGCTTGCCGGACCAAGTATTGGATTGTTACGTGCAGATGACGGCGGGGCAGCCCGGGCATGTCGGAATTTGCCATCGCACGCAGCCTTGAAAGCGGCATTGATTGCGGCACGAACGCAGGCCAACGGCGGGTTCAACCTGGACATGTGGGGCACCATTGTGAATCGCGATGGAGTGGTTTGCGCAGTTGCTTTCACGGGAACGGACCGTGGTCAACAGTGGCCTGGAAGTCGGGTGATTTCAGCTCAAAAAGCCAACACCGCCAATGCCTTCAGCCTTCCTGGACTGGTTCTTTCCACAGCCAATCTGTTTAGTGCCGTACAGCCTGGAGGCAGCTTATTTGGTTTACAAGCGAGTAATCCAGTGAGCACATCGGTAGCTTACGGGGGAAATTCAGCCGATTTTGGCCAAGCGAATGATCCAATGATGGGCAGCCGAATTGGCGGCGTGAATGTGTTTGGTGGCGGCCTGGCTTTGTATAACTCAACCCACGTTCTGATTGGTGGCCTTGGAGTAAGTGGTGATTCCTCCTGTGCCGATCACAATATCGCCTGGCGAACACGTCGCAATCTGAATCTGTCTTTTGTTCCTGGTGGAGTAAGTGGCGACGCTACTCGTCCGGATAACATTGTTTACGATATTACCAATGCGCCTGGTCTGGGACTTGGAGTAAGTACGGGTGGTTGGGGACATCCGGCATGCAGCGCTACGGCTACAGGGATTTCCGCAACATTACCCGTTAAACAGTAAGTGGCCGTCTTTGTGGGCTTTGCTTTTTTAGAGCCAAGCCCCACTAAGACATCAAATTTTCAACCAATCCATCGGCACATCTTCTAACTCCTCCACATGACTCAACAAGGCGGGACACAAGTCTTTTCCGGGGTGGTCATACTGCAGTGTTCTGCTGGTCACTGCCAGGAGCGAGTCTGCATATAATTCCGAACAAATCAGCTTAGAGCGGGACTTGGTGCCAGCTTTCTGTGGAAGGTGCAGTCCCTTATTCGACCGTAAGTAGATTTTAATCGCGCTCACAATGCCATAGGACGTGCCGATTTGCAGGGCAGCGGACACTGCAATCTTCCAGCGGGAATCGACGTCAAGGCCGGGAAAACGTCGAAACCGAACCCGATGGGTGGCTAGTGAATCCAGCAAAGAAGCCTGGCGAACGCCACTTTTAATGGTGGCCTCGCAAATATTGAACTGCCACCCCAGGTAAACGGCAGCGTGAGTCCACTGGGCGTCGTCTGTATGGTAACCGCCTTTTTTCTGAGTTCTTTGAATCTTTCCCTGGAACGATGTGGGCGAAATGGGCGAAATCAGAATCAAATCACCGGGCAGTAGGAGTTCCAGGTTGGGGAGGTGCCCAAGGTCTCGAACTGATTGTGGGAGTGAGGCTGGGACGTGCTGGAAATGGGAACAATGGCGGGGGAGGTTTTGGGGATCCAAAAATAGCTGCCCCACGTTATAGTTAGCTCGCGCCGACGGATTTTGCCGCCGCTTTTTTGGAAATATAGGTCACCCGACCATCCAAAGATGCAGTGAAAGAGAATAAGGCACCGGGCACCACACCCAATTCTTTGAAAGATTCACCGTTAAATCCGTCAACTTGGTTGAGGGAAAAGCCGATAAGTTTCATAGAGGTGGTTTCTTCGAGATAGGCTAATCCCATGGTGGGCACTATTCTGACGACTTTACCTTCTTGGTGCATAGTATTTGGATTGGAGGTGATTCGCGTGGTCAGCTTCATACAGATCCATCATAACGAAGGAAAGCGATTGTGCCGATCACCGATGGTACTAATTTATCACAGTTGGGACTAAGTTGTTTTGCAGTCTAAACTTTCGGTACTTTTAAGTCGATAAGGTAATTGATATGCTGATCGCTACATTTGCTTCTCCCGCGCATAATGGAATTGTACTTAACAATTTCCAGGGAGACCTTATCAACTTGGCCAATAGCCTGAATTTGGAAGGAAAAATATCGCGCATCGGAATGATCCCGGGCATTTTCTACGTCGTTGAAAATACAAATCTTCGGACGTATGGAATTGATCTTGGGAAACTTGAAGGGTATCGCGGTGAGACTTATCGCGAAATCGGTATCAAGGTTGGGGCCACAGTTCGTTTCCGCACTGGGGAAGATCCTCGCATTGTCGCTTCTGCATCGGTAATTCGTTAGGATCTATTCGTAGCGTAGCGCTTCTACCGGGTCCAGTTGTGCTGCCTTATAGGCGGGCCAAACTCCGAAGAATAGGCCGACGGCTACAGACACCACGAATCCCAGCACTAAGGCGAACGGGGGCACTTCCGATGGCAAAGCTGTCACAAGTTTGCCTATCAGCAGGGTGATCCCCACGGCAATAATTATGCCTAAGATTCCCCCTAGGCCAGTGAGCGTAACCGCCTCCATCAAAAACTGAAAAATGATGTCTGTTTTACGCGCACCCAATGCTTTGCGAACGCCAATTTCACGCGTCCGTTCAGTAACACTTACCAACATAATATTCATGACGCCGATTCCGCCTACTAACAGCCCCAACCCGGAAAGGGCTGTTGATACCAGCACAATCACCGCCGTCAAGCTGTTGAATCGTTCCACAATTTGATCGGGCGTAGAGATCACAAAGTCATCGGGACTG
>JAYWBH010000741.1:0-3172 GCA_043781815.1 Bryobacterales bacterium
ACCTTCGATGGCGTAGCAGCACCATTGCTATCGGTACAGTCTGGGCGTATTGTTTGCGTTGTCCCATTCGCGGTTGGCGACCCTAATACTGGAGACTCGCTAATGCAGGTAAAGAACAATGATGGTGGCACAGCAAATACTATCCGATTGGGCATCACGTGGCCGGTGATCGCAGTCATAGCTTTAGTGAATGCCGATGGAAAATTGAACTCTACCCAGAATCCCGCAGCCCCAGGTTCGATAGTAACTATTTACGCAACAGGTTTCGGCCAGACAGATCCTGTTGGCGATGATGGTGAAGTAAGCGCGGCACCCGGAACACGACATTTTCAAATTCGACAAATTGGAGTGACCATCAACGATGCCGATGCTGCGATCACCTATCTGGGAGCGGCCCCTGGCCAGCTTTCAGTGATTACCCAGTTCAATGTTCGCGTCCCGGTCGAACTTCCGTCCGGGCAATATAAAGCCAAAGTCGGCTATGGCGAATCGCCCTTCTACGACTTCTCGGAAATAGTGTTGAACGTGGGAACCAAATAGCGGTCATGCCCTACGCCCCATTCATCGAACCGAACCCATAGCCAAAACTATCCTTTGCTAGCTTGGACAACTCCACATCCGTAAACCCCAGTTGCCCAGCCTTGTCGTACTCATCGGAAAGTGTCGTGTGGAACATTGCTGGGTCATCGGTATTCAATACAATGGGAACGCCAGCATCGGCGATTCTCCTAACGGGGTGACTCTTTAAATCGGCAACTGCACCGGTAGCCACATTGCTTGCAATACAAATTTCCAAGGGAATATTTTGCCTTCTCAATTCGGCCAGCAGATCAGTATCCTCCACGGCGCGAATGCCATGGCCAATGCGTTCAGCTCCAACTCGCAGTGCGTCCCACACTGAACCTGCATCGCTAGTCTCGCCGGCGTGCGGTGCCAGGTGCAGTCCGTTACGCTGGGCCAGTTGGAACGCTGGAAGATATTTCGTGCAGGGGCCACGGCTTTCATCGCCGCCGCATCCGAAACCAACTACTCCTTTGCTGGCGAACTCTACGGCAAGTTCGGCAACACGCATGGCATGGTCCAAATCAAAGTGACGGATAAAATCGAACGTCCAGTAGCAGGGGATTGTCGCAGCGCGCGCTTCCCTATTGATGGCTTCGAAGATCGCATGGACGTCCTGCTGCTTCCATAAAATCACACCAACGGAAAGGGTGAGCTCTACATAGCCGACATTATCGGCAACCAAACGTTGTAGCAAGTGGCGCGTAGCTAAGGCATAGTGTTCAGGGCTGTGGAGAAGTTGCGACACCCACTTGTAGCTGTCAATGAACTGTGGGAAATCGGTTGTATTGTATCGTCGATGCACCTCTGCCGCAGAAACTTCTGGATGCATTTCGATGATGGTGGCCGCTTCTAGCGAGCCCTCCAGATGCAGATGCAATTCTGCTTTGTTCAATTCACGGTGGAAACGGAGCACTTACTGTAATAATAGTACCCATGGCCGCTGGTTCGAAAATTCCACGTGAAGAAATTGATGCGATCCTGGGTGGTTACCATGGTGATCCGTTTGCGATTCTTGGTCCACACAAGCTGGCAGGGACTGAAAATTGGGAAGTGCGAGCCTTTCTTCCGCAAGCTTTGATGGCGCGTGTGGTGATTGGCAATCAAGCCTATGCCATGACATCAGCAGACAACGCTGCAACCACCAACAGTGGGTTTTACGTCGTTTCATTAACCGGAGAACCGCAACCCTACATTCTGGAAATCAAGCTTTGGAATGAAGAGTGGACACAACTGGAAGATGTGTATCGCTTCCCCGCACTATCCACCAACTTCGACCTGCACCTGCATGGCGAAGGGACTCTGTTTCATGGCTACGATTCATTTGGTGCTCATCCCGCGCGATTGGAAAATCACGATGGAACCCGTTTTACAGTATGGGCTCCAAACGCGCATACGGTGAGTATTACTGGTGATTTCAACGATTGGGATACCCGTCGCCATCCCATGCGTTTGCGGGAAGGTGGCGTTTGGGAAATTTTTATGCCGGGCGTGGGTGAAGGCGCGTGCTACAAATACTTCATTCAATCCAAGGAAAAAGGATACAGCCAACTGAAATGTGATCCTTATGGATTCGCATCAGAAGTGTCTCCACGCACCGGATCGGTGGTTGCTAACCTTGATTCCTACCAGTGGAACGACGCTGGTTGGATGGATAAACGCGCCCACTCCGATCTGCTTCGTCAACCAGTTTCCGTTTACGAAGTGCACATTGAAAGTTGGTTGAAAGGTCCCGGCAATACTTGGACGACGTACCGTGAATTGGCCGAATCGCTGAGCACTTACGTGAAGAGGTTAGGATTCACGCATGTGGAATTTCTTCCCGTTGCTGAGCATCCATTTGCCGGATCTTGGGGCTACCAGATTACGGGATTTTTTGCGCCGACTTCCCGCTTTGGTGGCCCGGCTGATTTCATGTTCCTGGTGGACCGCCTGCATCAGGAAGGCATTGGAGTAATCCTTGATTGGGTGCCTGGACATTTCCCGAAAGACGCCCATGGGCTGGCTTATTTCGATGGCACTGCGCTTTACGAACATGAAGATTCGCGCAAGGGAGAGCATCGCGATTGGGGCACGCTGATTTTCAATTATGGGCGGAATGAAGTGCGTTCGTTCCTCATTTCCAATGCCCTGTTTTGGTTGAAGAAATATCACATTGACGGATTGCGTGTAGACGCCGTGGCTTCAATGCTGTATCTGGATTACTCCCGCAAAGAAGGGGAATGGATTCCTAACGAATACGGCGGACGGGAAAATTTAGAAGCAATTTCCTTCCTTCAGAAATTCAACGAACAAGCGCATACTGTGCCCGGCGCCATCACCATTGCTGAAGAATCCACGTCGTATCCAGGTGTCAGTCGTCCGGTTTACTCCGGTGGTTTGGGCTTCACCATGAAGTGGAACATGGGCTGGATGCACGACATGCTGAAGTACTTCCAGCAAGACCCTGTCTATCGCAAATACAATCATCAGAGCATCACATTCAGCATGCTCTATGCGTTTAGTGAAAACTTCATGCTGCCCATTTCGCATGATGAAGTGGTGCACGGCAAGGGGTCTTTGATTGGAAAAATGCCCGGTGACACTTGGCAGAAGTTTGCCAACGTCCGAA
>JAYWBH010000742.1:0-9612 GCA_043781815.1 Bryobacterales bacterium
GACACGGAAGCAAAGCATCGCCTGGAAGCAGCCGGAGTTGAAGTTCTATCGGCCGATTTATTGGATCGTAAACAGTTGGCAGTTCTTCCTGATGTAGCGAATGTATTGTTCATGAGTGGGCGAAAATTTGGGTCCTCCGCAGATCCAACGCTCACCTGGGCAATGAATGTTTACTTGCCTGCGTTGATTGCAGAACGGTTCAGCACGTCGCGCATTGTGGCATTTTCAAGCGGCAATGTTTACCCGTTTATGCCGTTGGGTGAAGGCGGGGCTCGTGAAGAAACGCGCATGGATCCGTTGGGTGAGTATGCCCAAACAGGCCGTGGACGGGAGCGCATGTTCGATTATTTTTCACGAAGTCAAGGCGTGCGCGTTGCTATGTTACGGCTGAACTATGCCATTGATCTGCGCTATGGCGTTTTACTGGATATCGGATTGAAGGTGTTTGAACGAAAGCTGGTGGACGTGTCCATGGGCGCAGTAAACGTCATTTGGCAGGGGGACGCCAATTCTGTGGCCTTGCGTGCGTTTCCAATTGCCACTTCGCCGCCCACCGTGTTGAACCTTGCTGGTCCTGAAACACTTTCCGTGCGGGCCATTGCCAATCGGTTTGGAGAACACTATGGCGTGAAACCACAGTTCACTGGGGTTGAAGGGCCAACAGCTTTGTTAAACGATGCCAGCCGCTGTCATCGGCTGTTTGGTTACCCTTCTGTGACCCCCGATGAAATGATTGAATGGATCGCCCGATGGATTGGCATGGGCGGCCAGACGCACAATAAGCCGACTGGTTTTCAAACCACAGATGGAGATTTTTAATCCAGTGGATCTGAATCAAAAATTGATGGCCGGTTGCGTGATTCCGGCACATCCGCTGGCGCTCAACGCTGAGCGGAAATTGGATGAACGTCGTCAACGTGCTTTGACGCGCTACTACCTTGCTGCAGGCGTGGGTGGGATTGCCGTCGGTGTGCATACCACTCAGTTCTCCATTCGCGAAGCAGGATTGTATCGACCAGTGTTGCAACTAGCTATGGAGGAGATGAACGGCAAAAATGTGATGGCCATTGCGGGCGTCAGTGGCATGACTATGCAGGCCATTCGCGAAGCACAGATTGCTCGCGACCTTGGTTACAACGCGGTGCTTCTCAGCTTAGCGGCGCTGCCCAATGCCAATATACGCAAGTTGGTGGAACACACCGAAGAAATAGCACGCATCCTTCCGGTGATCGGATTTTATCTGCAGCCAGCAGTGGGTGGTCGAATCCTGGGCTACGAGTTTTGGCGACGATTTTGCCAGATAGAAAATGTGGTGGCAATTAAAATTGCTCCATTTAATCGCTACCAAACGTTAGATGTCATTCGCGGACTGGCTGATTCCGGACGTGGGGATGACATTGCCTTGTACACAGGCAATGACGATTCCATTGTGGTGGACCTCTTAACTCCCTTTCAATTTGCGGGCAAGATATATCGCATTCGTGGAGGGTTGCTGGGCCATTGGGCGGTGTGGACCAAAGCCGCCGTAGATCTACTTGGAACACTGCAAAAACTGACTACGCTGCATCCGAATGTGCTGACTTTAGCCGCTGAAATCACCGATTCCAATGCTGCCTTTTTCGACGCGGCCAATCAGTTTCGCGGTTGTATTGCAGGCATTCATGAAGTGCTGCGGCGTCAAGGATTATTGGAAGGAATTTGGTGTCTTGATCCTCAGGAAGGGCTTTCCGTGGGTCAAGCCGCGGAAATTGATCGTGTCTACAAAGCCTATCCGCACTTGAACGATGACACCTTTGTCAGCGCGCATCTTGAAGATTGGTTAAAATAACGCCGTATGGCTGATAAAAAAATTGAACGCCCATTGGGCTTTAACACTCGCGCTTTGCACGCCGGTTATGACCCTGACCCTTCATCCCACGCCCGGGCCGTGCCCATCTACCAAACCACATCGTTCACCTTTGATAATTCCGATCATGCTGCGGCGCTGTTCGGCCTGCAGCAGTTCGGCAATATTTATACCCGCATCATGAATCCCACCACTGGGGCATTGGAAGAACGCATTGCTTCACTGGAAGGTGGTGCCGCTGCCCTGGCCGTTTCCAGTGGTCAAGCGGCCCAATTCCTGACGGTGAATTCATTGATGGAAGCGGGCGATCACATGGTGGCCGCCAGCACATTATACGGCGGCACCTACACGCAATTTGCGGTGAGCTTTAAGCGCATGGGCCTGGACGTAACGTTTGTTGAACCCGATGACCCAAAGAACTTCAAGAAAGCCATTACATCTAAGACCAAGTTGATTTACGCGGAGACACTTTCCAACCCCCGCGGCAACGTACTGGATATCAAGGCTGTGGCCAAAGTCGCTCACGACGCCGGTTTGCCTCTGGTCATTGACAACACCTTTGCTTCGCCCTATCTGTGCCGACCCATTGAGCATGGTGCCGATATTGTGGTTCATTCCATGACCAAATTCATTGGCGGACATGGGACTTCCATTGGCGGCATTATTGTGGAAAGTGGAAAGTTTGATTGGAAGAACAGCGCCCACCCAATATTGAATAAACCTTCCCCTGCCTATCACGGCATGAATTTCGCCGATATCTTCGGGAACATTGCATTCATCATTCGAGCTCGCGTAGAAGGCCTGCGGGATCTCGGTCCCAGCCTCAGCCCGTTCAACAGTTTCATGTTCATTCAAGGAGTGGAAACATTGGGCATGCGCATGGATCGTCATGTGGCCAACGCGCTGGCTGTGGCTAAACATTTGGAAGCGCATTCCAAGGTGAAATGGGTCGCCTATCCGGGGCTGGCATCCAGCCCGTATCGTGCGATGGCAAAGAAATATATGCCCAAGGGTGCTGGTGCTGTTTTCAGTTTTGGGGTGAAGGGTGGTTATGCGGCAGGGAAGAAAGTGGTTGATTCCCTGAAGCTGATTTCACACTTGGCCAATGTAGGTGATGCCAAAAGTCTGGTGATTCACCCGGCATCGACAACTCATCAACAGTTGACCGCAGAGCAGCAGGCAGCCGCAGGAGTGCATCCCGATATGATTCGGCTTTCCATTGGGATTGAAGATGTGGAAGATATCATTTGGGATTTAAATCAGGCTCTGGGCTAAGTTCTGGAGCGTCTCCAACCTTTGTTGGGATAACGTTTGGTTAAAAAGACCGCTCTCTTGCGGTCACGGCTCTGTAACGCACCGATTCTACCGAGCCGTGACCCCGAGGGAGCGGTTTTTCGAAGGCCTGACACGCTTCGCTCCAACACTTGAAGTTGCCAATCCCCGTCACCGAATTACGCTATAAAAGCGTCCCAGTTTTTCCGCCGGATAGCCCAATGAAAAGAGTGTTTGAATCAAAGTCCAAACCATCCAGGTGCGCACCAACCCTGCCTTTCGCCATCGCCGATCTGAAACAATCACCGGCTCATTCAGCAAAGCCATTTTCCCCAGCTTCCACAATCGACGGGCAAATTCGTAATCTTCCATAATGGCAATGTCCCGATAGCCACCCATCTGTTGAAACACTTCGCGCCGACAGAATATCCCGGAATCGCCATAGATAATCCGTAGATGCCGCCGATAGTGGTAGCCAAAAGTGAACAGTTTAGATACCCAATCGTCCCCATCAAAAACAACGTCCAAGCAGCCGCCCACAACATCAGGCTTGTTGGTTGCATCGCGAATCGCATCCATTGCTTGCGGGCCCAGTTGCACATCGGCATGAAGGAAAAGAAGAATATCGCTGGTGGCCACAGCAGCACCAGCATTCATTTGAGGACCACGCCCCGCTGGGCTGGTAATTGTTGAAGCAAATTGCCGGGCCAATTGTAGGGTGTTGTCAGAAGATCCCCCATCCACAACGATCACTTGGTCAGCCTCCTTCACCCATGCCTGGGTTAGCAGCTTCTCAATAGTGGACTCTTCGTTCAGGACAGGGACGATGACTGTGACGGTCTTGCGCACCTCAACTGCGACTACCCACCGCGTCTGTACGACCTGCCAACGGCTTAACTGGACCCGGACCGCAAACCGCTACCCCAACACTCAATAGCGCAGTAAGAAAGTTGGCAAGAAGTTTGTAGACTAAGTCTTCTGACAATGGCTGCTTGCCGGGCAACTTAAATTCCGATGGCAATTCTTTGGTGATTTGCACTTTCACGGCATTGGGAATCAGGTAGCCACTGATGTCCCGAATATTGGCCACCGCAATAGGAGTTTGCAGCACACTGCCGGAAATTCCGTCTACGTAAAACTGGCAACGGGAGAACCAACCAAGGTTCCCCGGATCAGAGGCGTCGAACAGCAACAACGGAGAATCCCGCTCTATGGCCATCAGCTCCAGTTGGACATGACGTTTTCGTTCTTCAATTTTGTAATGGAAACCCAGTTGTTCAAGCATCGCCTGGATTTCTTCCAGGTCCAGCTCAAGCAAAACCATTTTGTGTTTGCCCGCGTCGAGCATTTGCATTGATTTCTATTCTAGCAATCACCGGAAGGTGGTTACACTAATAGGTTCATGTTGAAATGCGTTTTTCTATTTCCAGGTCAAGGGTCCCAATATGTCGGCATGGGCAAATCGCTTGCTGAACAGTTCCCGTCGGCCAAAGCTGTCTTTGAAGAAGCCGATGAAGTTTTGGGATTCGCGCTTTCGCAGCTTTGTTTTGACGGACCCGAAGACCAGTTGCGACTTACCGAAAATACACAGCCCGCTTTAGTGGCCACATCGGTTGCCGCTCTTGCCGTGTTGAAGGAACTGGGACACACCGCAGATTTTGTAGCAGGCCACAGCCTGGGAGAATATTCCGCGCTGGTAGCCGCCGGGTCGTTGACATTGGCAGACGCTCTGCTGCTGGTGCGTAAGCGTGGCCGTTATATGCAACAAGCCGTCCCAGTAGGTGTGGGGGCCATGGCGGCACTATTGAAACTGCCTGAGGGAAAGTTAGATGAAGTGCTGCAAGCAGCAGCGCAAGGGGAAGTAGTCACTGCGGCGAACCTTAATTCTCCAGATCAAATCGTCATCGCCGGTCATGCCGCAGCCGTCGGTCGAGCAATGGAATTGGCCAAGACAGCCGGTGCCAAGCGGGCAATTTCACTTCCCGTAAGCGCCCCCTTTCATTGCCCGTTGATGGTGCCCGCTCAAAAATTATTGGAGGCCGATCTCAACGCAACCACCTTTGCTGATCTCAAAATACCGTTGGTCAACAATTGGCAAGCACGCCTGATTCATACAGCATCAGAGGCCCGCCAAGGGCTATACGAACAGGTTCCGAATCCAGTGCGTTGGACCGAATCCATCCGCCTGTTAATCGCTGAAGGTGCGGTGCATTGGATTGAAGTGGGCCCCGGCGGCGTTTTGGGCGGGCTCCTTAGAAATATTGATGGGAACCAGAAGGCTCTGAAGTTCGGGGAAGCCGATGACGTAAAAAACCTCAGCTTTGTGGGCTGAGGTTTCCAAAAATTCTGGAGCCTGGATCCAGGATCGAACTGGAGACATCCTGATTACAAATCCGTCAGATCCTCATCCATGGAATATTGTAGTATTATTCTACAGCTATCGTGTGAGGCTAACCGAACACCTCGGCTATGAAAATACAGCGACTTCAATTCTGTTGGCTGTCAGATTGGCTGTCAAGCTCAACGAGCAGGGTTAAGCCTCGCGGATAAGGTAATCAGCGCGGCTGACTTGCGCGGGTTGCGGGTTTGCCGGGGCGGGAAGAATATTCAGGTGAGCTTGGAGATTGAATAATGCGCGCTCTGTTTTTCATACTACCGATCTTCATTGGAGTCGTGAGCGCCCAGGTCCGAAGCATCCCGAGCCTAAAAGAATTACCCCCGGTAATTTTAAAGATTGATGTGGTAGCGCCAATGTCAGTTGGAATCGGTGAAAGTGACCTTAGGAATTTCATCGAGCGTAAACTCACATCCGCAGGGATAAAACAGCAAAGCACATTCCTTGACCTTATCAATGCCCCAAGGCTGTACCTCACGGTGACTGCCCCGTCTGGCGATTCCCCTTTTTATTTTCTCAATTTAGAGCTTGCCCAATTTCTAAGGCTCTGGAGGCCAGGGGATCAAGAAACACGAGCTAACACACTAATGTATACATGGCAGGGGCCAACCAGGAGCGGGATGCTTGGATCTAATGGCGTGCCAGTAATACCAACGCGAGATTTGGTTGACAAACTACTTGAAGAATTCATTAAGGATTACAGAGAAGCAAACCCTCCAGCCAAGCCCTAAGCCACCCGACTCGCTTCTTTCCATCGGCAGAACATCGCAAACGCTCATAATCAACCGGCCCAATTCAATTTTGCCTTTCCCGTTTTGTTTTGAACTTGGTCAATGGCGATCCTTACCTATTTTTCTCGTTTTTTGGACATTGCTTGAAACCTCCCTTCGTAGTACGAACTTAGAAGATGGTGCTACCTAGGTGTGATCTGGGTTCGAAGAATCTCTTAACTCAGATTTTCTTTGGCGTCGAATAGTTTGCATTCACTTCCCTGATTGCCCACCTCAAGAGCTTCCTCATTCGTCGAACTGATTGGGTGTAGCGTCCGTGCTTCCTGGGCCGTTGCTGAAGGCGGTATATTCCCCAAGACGTGGTTGCCCCGGTACTGAGGCCACCGTGCAATCTACAGCGTCCATTACGCATTGCAGGGCATCGACAAGCGGTACCGCGTCGATTGCGCGCACCGCATCTTGGGGCTTTTAGGAAGTCGCCTGGCCGATTGCCGTTTTTCAGCCATCCGCGCCGCTGTTCATGGGGTGTTGGTGAAATTTCCACGATTGATCTGCCTTCAAGAGCTAAAAGGGCAACTCGGCTTCATTTATTTCGGGCATTCCTTCAAGTGCATCCAGCCTGTAACCGAGTTCGGCAAAACCATTGCCTGACGCCGGATTAGATTGCAGTTCGGGTTTTCCCCGCCAAATCTCGTCTTTCCGACGCTCCGCGTAATTTGAGGCTGTTGTTTTGATGTATTTCCATTCTGCTATCTTAATCGGCCAATCCACAATGCCGAGATGCCTAGCCAGTTCCCCTGAAGTAACCCGTTCATGGACGATCCAAGCAGCGGTTAGAATATCATCTGCAATGCTTTGCTTGTAGCCTGACAAAGCGTGTTTGCATCCAAGATCCTTAAGCACTTTATGCAGTTCGTTACACACTCGTGGAACTCGTTTAGAACCGTCCGTATTAGCGCAAGGGTTTACGGTCGGGTGGTCAAGATCTGCGACTCTCTCGTGATCTACATCCACATACTTTTTTGGAAATTCTTCTATTGGATATTCTTCCATTGGATATTCTTTAGGGGACATGGGTGTCCCCTCCATAGTCCCTTCAATGTCCCCATCAATAGTTCCCTCAATGTCCCCAGCAGCGGGACACGGATGTCCATTTTTCCACTCTTCGGAAAGGGTATAGGTATTGGTCTGGCGAAGGCCTTTGGTAATTGTCAAAAAGCCCATTTGTTTAGCGGTTTTGATGTGGCGCTTTACTTGCTTTTCGGATAACCCAACCAGGGCCGCCAATCTCGGGATTCCTGGATAGACAGCGCGGTTTGGACTGTAATGGGCACGAATCGCCAACATTACCAGTTTCAAACCGGAGGAACAATCAGTGCGGGAAAGAGGACCGTCCAAATAGACAGCGAAAATCAAATCGGTATGATCCTTTTTCAATTTTCCGTTGCCTCCTGGGAGCACAACCAATTCCAAGGAATCCGCACGGCCCGCCCGTAGCGGCAGGCTGGCATTTTTCCCTCACCGATCAATTTGTGAATCATTGCCTTTGACAAGTTGAGGAACTGCGCGGCCTCAACCGGAGTAGCAAAGCCTTGACGGTTCAAAGTTGCCTGCATTTTTGCGAGGGGTTTGTCAGCCCCTTTGAGTGTTTCCATGTTTGACAGTATTCAGTACTTTCCTTTTTGTTGCAACATGCTATCATTGACCTAACATGGACACCATGGATCGCGTAGACACCCTAAGGCATGAAGATAAGCTTCTCAGCCGAACCGTCGTTGACCGTTGGCAAAAGCCAAAGAAAGTTCAATTGATCACGGCAACAAGAGGCAACACCGCATCCGAGCAGATCTCGGACGCGATCAAAAAGCCCGACTCGATAACAAGACTCATAAGGAGCTATTCCCGTATTGAAATTCATTGGGACGAGTCGGATGCTACCAAGGCTAGGGAGTTGGTGAAACCGCCAGTTACCTTGCTAGAAAGTTTCATGAATCTCGCTGAAGCGAATGACGACCGAATTCGGGATTTTGCCTCGAGGTATGGTGGCCTTGGAGTTTATTGCGTCTTGGACCAACCAGGCCCAAATTACCGGACAGTCGAGTTTTGCGATGTATGGCGGTATTTTGCAAAAACGATCAAATCGCTGTTGAGCATCGCGACTACTGCCAGTGGAAAGGATGTTGGAACTACAGAGGAATGGAATTCAATTCACAATTTCCCGGCGATCATGAGGCACATAACACTAACTATACGAGAGGGAATCAGCGACCGCCTATCTCCTGAACCCTACGAAGGTGAAGAAGGGTGGACCACCGTTGCCCATTTCGTCAAAAAATCGGGCACATACGAAAATCGGGCGATGTGGCGACGCTTGCTGAACGTCCTATTAAGCCTCGGGCGAGTTCGACCTTGGGTGTTGTGGGCAGGCGCTCATAACGAAGGCCGGACACGGCTTGTTTATGGAACCCCATCATTGCTTTCTTACCTTGCATTGCAAGTATGCCTCCTGGCCGTTGGGCAATCCGAGTTTTTTGTATGTTCCGTTTGCCGTAGCGAGTACGTACCAATGCGAGTTCCCAAAGCTGGACAGAAAAATTATTGCCCGGAGTGCAGAAAGAACGGCGCTGCTTCCAGGTTGGGGCAAAGAAAGCGACGAGAGCTGTTACGACAAAGGAAAGGGGATAAATGACTCATGGCTAAACGGGGAAGCAACGAAGGATCAATCTACCAAAGAAACGATGGTCGCTGGTGTGCTGTTGTGAACCTAGGGTGGGTAAACGGAAAACGATTGCGCAAATCCTACTATGGCGAGACACGGAAAGAAGTTCAAGAGCAACTGGCTAAGGTGCTTTCCGATATCCAGAAAGGGTTACCCGTTGTTTCCGAAAAACAAACGGTGGGACAGTACCTTCAATATTGGCTGGAGGAAGTGGTTAAACGTGAAACCAGACCAACCACTTATAGCAGCTATGAATACTTAGCGCGTGTTCACATCATCCCAGTGCTTGGCAATTCATCCATGGCGAAGCTCTCAACTCAGCAAGTCCGACAGTTCCTTAATCAAAAGCAGGATTCAGGTTTGAGTTCCCGCACGGTCCAATACATCCATGCCGTCCTGCGGAAAGCGCTCAACGTTGCACTCAGAGACCAAATGGTTGCCCGCAATGTCGCGGCGCTGGTGGAACCGCCCAGGGTTGCAGCAAAAGAGGTACAGCCCCTCACTCCCGATGAAGCAAGGAGGTTCCTTCGAGTGATTGAAGGCGATAGACTACCTCAGCGGTCACCCAAAAGCGGCCATTGATGGTCACCTGAAAACCGGCCAATAGAAAGCAAGCCAGGACATTGAATCCGACGGAGCTAAACTCCGT
>JAYWBH010000743.1:0-3170 GCA_043781815.1 Bryobacterales bacterium
TGGGATGTACGGTTTGAAGTGTATAACGTTGCGAACCACCTGGTGACCAGCGCCATCAACGTGGCCGGATACACAGGAGCCACGCAGATCAATTGGGGACAGAAAACCGGCACCACTCCACCCCGAGCCATGCAGGCTTCGGTGCGGCTGAACTTCTGAAGATTGTGGCGGCGCGGACTTACTCCGGGAAATGAAAACGGGTCGCCACATGTTACTCAATGTGATGACCCGTTTTTGATTGAACGCTTACTTACTGACCAACAATGCTGAATTGCGCTTTGGGGGCCAATCCGCCTGGAACTGCTAGATCTGGCATGGGTTCCGCCTGAAAGAATTGACGGCATGGCTTGGCCAACATTCTAGCCCAGCTATTGGCTTTCTTACGACGTGCACTATCGGTGGTGATACCCGTGTTGGCGTACATTTGACGATAGAGTTTTGAAATGAACAAGAAGGCGAGTTTTGACTTCAGACTCTTCACGCACTTGGCCCGATGCCAGATGGCTTTCGTACCGTAAAAGTCATCCCAGACACCTTGCGTGCGGACCCGAATTTCTTCGTGTGTCATGGTCGGATGTGGGGTATACAATTTTGGACGTAGATCACTGGGGATCAGCCAATAACGGGTCACCGGGATGCCCGCTACTTTCTTTTCGCCATCCTCACTCTTTTCCCATTTGTTGAAATCGACTGTACCCGGAAAGGGTGTCATCATCACGAATTGGGCAAAGGTCAAATCAGCCTTTTTGGCAAGTGCCGATGTTGCCGCAAAGGTGCTTTCGCGATCGGAAGAGAGTCCGAAAATAAACGAACCCAGCACGTGGACGCCGTTGGCGCGGAAAACTCTCAGCCGTTCGGCCAGTTCTTCTCCCACCAAATTGAAGTCCTTATAAACGGTCTTCAGACCTTCTGCGGTAACCGCTTCCACGCCCACCAAAGCTCCCTTAATGCGAGCCTTCTTCATGGCAGCAAGAAATTCCAAATCTTCGGCTGCTTCCATGGTGATCTGGGTGAAGAAAATCATATCGTCGGGCAGCAAGGCCATACGACGCATCAATTCAAACCGCTCGTCACGAATCGCTGTGAGTTCGGCAACTCTGCCCAGATTATTCTGCCTTTTTGCCAAGGCGATATCCGTGACGGTGACGGGATAAAAGTTGTCGTCAGCCAATGCGATGAAGCGATACCCAATCCGCCGCAGCTCCACAATTTCACCCATCACCGCATCGGACGCGCGCTGACGAGGTTCTTGGCCATCGGTACGCCAAACGGAACAGAATGAGCAGTGCTTAGGGCATCCACGAAGGGTTTGCACCGAAGCCCACATATAGGCCTTTTCCGGCATAAGATCCCACCGGGCCGGAGAGAATTTTTCGGCCGACACGCGACCGCCATCATAAATTTTCTCTAGTTTCCCGTTGACGCAATCGGCCAACGCCTTGCGCCAAACCACATCGCCATCCCCTTTTACAACAGCGTGAGCACCACCTAGTTCCAATGCTTCTTCAGGATACAGTGTGGCGTGAACGCCGCCAAAAATAACCCAGGCGCCAAGTTCACGGGCAATTCTGCCCACCGCAAGTCCACGCAACACATTGGCTGTATGAATCCCAATGCCAACAATGTCGCCGGGCTTGATCGTCGTTGGATCCAGTAGTTCCAGAGTTTCATCGGTGATTAAGGGATCACCATATTCTCTAGGGGTAGCTGCGGCCAGGACGTAAAGCCAACGCGGAGTGATTACTCCAATACCAAAAGATATGTCGCTCGGATTGATCAGATGTACACGCACTAGCAGCGCTCCTTTTTTGCCGACCATCAATTCGCACAGGACGCCAAAACATGTTGCGGCAAATTCCCGTAGACCGGACCATCCCGATATTACCAGATTCTGGAAGACGGGGGCCAAAATTGGCTATTGGAATGCAATGGGTCTGTGCAGAATTGTTTACATGATGAGATGCTTTCAGAAAGCCGACCGATTTATAACGTTCGGCCTAATAATGTATGCTATCCTCGAATCTTCCAAGGTACGCTCTCTTCACGGAGAGCGTTGAAAAGAGAACCCGGTTAGAATCCGGGACTGTCTCGCAGCGGTGATTGGGAACGAAAATTGCAAGAATACACTGGTTTGCGCAAGCAACTGGGAAGTAGCAATGAGTAGGTAGCCCATAAGTCCGAAGACCTGCCTGGAACAGCCAATCGGCTGATTTCACTTTGCTCTCGAGGGAGGGGCAGGTTATCATGACCCAGCTATCTATCTATTCATTACTCACCGGACTGCTTATGTCCGGAACCTTATTAACAGCACAGACATCGTTACGCGGAACCATACAAGATCCGCAAGGGAAGCGTGTAGACGGAGCTGAAATAGTGCTTTATCGCACTGGTGCCACAGTTCCATTGGGCCGCACGACTAGTCAAAATGGGGCTTTCACTTTCTCCACGATGACCGCTGGAAAGTATGTGCTGGAAGTCTCCGCCGAAGGATTTCGTCGTACCTCGTTGTTAGTGGATCCTGCGCAGCCGGTGGATGTTCATCTTACAATTGCCGGGGTTGATCAACGTGTGTTAGTAACTGCGGAAGGTGCGGTACAAACTATTGATCAAGTTTCCAAGGCAGTTAGTATCATTGATAGCGAAGAGATTGAACAGCGCAACGAATATAGCCTCAGCGAAGTGTTGCGCGATACTCCTGGGCTACTGATTCGCAATTTGGGTGGGCCAGGGCAAGCCACTTCGGTGCGCATTCGCGGTCTTCGTGCTGATGCTACGGCGTTGCTGATTGACGGCATGCGGTTTCGTGATACTGCCACCATTCAAGGGGATGCCAGTTCGTTCCTTTCCACTTTCAATGTTATTAACTTTGATCGTGTTGAAGTGCTGCGAGGTTCTGGTTCCTCGCTATACGGATCAAACGCCGTGGGTGGTGTAGTGAATGTGGTTACTGATCAAGGCGGTGGTACGCTGCATGGTGGATTGTTGATGGAAGGTGGCATGCTCGGATTGATTCGTGGAAGGGCTACAGCCAGCGGAGGACTTCTGAAAAATCGCTTGACGTTTAGCGGTGGCCTGCTGCACTTGAACGTTCTGAATGGGGTGGATGGTCATGATCGTGCCCGCAGCACTGGCGTTCAAACGTTCACCCGCTACACCATTACTCCTTCAAT
>JAYWBH010000744.1:0-9591 GCA_043781815.1 Bryobacterales bacterium
GGTGATGCCGGGCGATAACGTGCAGATGGTGATTGAACTGATTACACCGGTTGCCATGGACAAAGGTTTACGCTTCGCCATTCGCGAAGGTGGCCGAACTGTGGGTGCTGGAACTGTTTCTGAGATCATCACGGCCTAAGTCGTAGTACAATAATATTGATGAGTCACAGTGACGCCTTCCCTGACCCCGGGAAGGCGTCCTGTCATAAGAAGGGGCATAGGCTAATGGTAAACCTGCGGTCTCCAAAACCGCCTTTGGGGGTTCGAGTCCCTCTGCCCCTGCCAGTTTTAAGGAACAAATGGACGCCAAATCGATGGAATTAACGCCTGAACCAAGTGGCATTGCTACATGGCCTGCTCGGATAAAGGAATACTACAGCGAACTGAAGCTGGAAATGCGCCGCGTCAGTTGGCCTTCCTGGGAACAAGTTCGCGCAACAACCGGCGTTGTGATTGCCAGTGTGTTCGCCTTTGCCCTCTACTTTGCCGTCGTCGATTTTCTCATCGGCAGATTCATTACCAAGATTTTTGAGACGTTTGCCAAGCACTAAGCCTGGCATGTCTATTGATTTGAAAGGAACCGCGGATGTCTGAACAAGAAACTCCGGACTTGGAAGTAGCGCCAGAACAACACCTTGAACCTATGGGTCATGAAGACGTGACTCATGAAGCCGTGGGTGAACACGCCGTGGCTGAAGAAGCCATGGGTGATGCTGCTGTTGCTCCTGCCGCCGAACAAACTGAAGTTCCGGTTGAAGATCCTGCTGCGGCCGGACCCGTACTTCCCTTGGATCCCGCAAGCAACAAGAATTGGTACATCATCCATTCCTATTCGGGCTTTGAAAACAAAGTAGCCGAATCGATTCGGGTCCATGCTGACGCCTTCGGATATTTGTCGCGCATTGGTCAGATTCTGATTCCAACCGAAGAAGTTTTCGAGTTGCGCAACGGCAAGAAAGTGACCAGCAAGCGTATGCTTTACCCTGGTTATGTTCTGATTGAAATGGAAATGGACGATTCTTTGTGGCACGCCATCAAGAACACTCCCAGGGTTACAGGGTTTGTCGGAGGTGGCAACAATCCTGTGCCGCTGACGGCAGACGAAGTAAACTCTATTCTGTATCGTCAGGCGAATGCTGCTGAAAGGCCCAAGCCGAAGATGATATTTGAGCGCGGGGAAACAGTTCGCATTACGGAAGGTCCGTTTACGAACTTCTCTGGCAAGGTGGATGAAATCAATCCGGAACGGAATACGTTGCGGGTTATGGTTACGATTTTTGGTCGTTCCACTCCGGTGGAATTAGACTTCGAGCAAGTAGAAAAGATTGTCTGAGTTTTTGGAAATAGTGAGTTACTAGAAAATGGCAAAGAAAGTTACAGGGCAAGTAAAATTGCAAATCCCGGCGGGCAAAGCCACGCCAGCGCCTCCAGTGGGCACCGCTCTTGGTCCCCAGGGCGTAAACATCATGGAATTCTGCAAGGCGTATAACGCCAAGACTTCCGGAAAAGATCAGGAAGGGCTGATTATCCCGGTGGTCATCACCATTTTCTCCGACCGTTCTTTTACCTTCATTACGAAGACCCCACCAGTGGCGATTCTAGTGAAGCGCGCCGTAAATTTGGCCAAGGGTTCTGCTGAACCGAACAAGAATAAGGTGGGGAAGATCACAATGAAACAGGTGGAAGACATCGCTAAGATCAAGATGCCTGACCTCAACAGTTTCGATATGGAAGGCGCTGTGAGCCAGGTTATTGGTGCTTGCAAATCGATGGGCGTCGAAGTCGCAAAGTAATATTTAACCAAAACAGCAAAGGGGCTTCCGATTGACAATTCAGTCAGTCGGAAGCCCCTTTCTATTTGCGGTTTGTTAGAAAATAAACTTCAGCCCAAACTGAATGTTTCGCGCATCGCGAGCCGTGGTGATGGTTCCGAACGACCCACTAATGTTCTTTCCATTTGTTCCCGGTGAGAACGAACCATTGGGAATTCCCAAATTCACGTGATTGAGAAAATTGAACGCCTCAGCTCGAAACTGTAAATTGAATCGTTCCTTGATCCGCGTATTCTTTATCAGCGATAAATCCCAATTCACAGTCCCTGGCCCTCGAACGTCGGGCAGGACGCGCCCAATGGTCCCATATGTGTAGTCAGCAGGATTCACAAATTGATCGGTATCGAACCAGCGCAGTGCCGTCCCCGACCCATTGAGATTGGCCGACGTGCCTGTTGAATTCGGTCTGTTTGCCAGAAAGTTATTAGCCCCGCCGATAAGAATCGGCAAGCCGGTTTGCATAATTCCGATGGAATTTACTTGCCACCCGCCAATCAATCGGTTCGCTAACCCTGCACCTTTACCGAACGGCAATTCATAGAGCAAGCTGACTACTCCTCGCTTCGATACGTCGGTTGGATCCACGGCGCGCTCCAGTTTGCGGTTGAATTTTCCGTCCTGATAGCCGATCTGGTTGACCTGTTCTACTGGCCCGAAATTCACGGGATTCGCCAAGCTATCCGAAATCACTTTGCCACCAGTGAACGAAAACAGAACCGTGAAGCCTTTCGACATCCTCTTTTCCACGCTGAGCAAAAACAGGTGGGAATTATAAGCGCCCAGCCGTGGGTTGCGGATTGAGATGCCGCTGTAATAAGGGTAAGGCTTCAAGGCTTGCAACCTGCTGATGGTTGCTGCCCCAAGCGCACCAGGCACCAGGCCGGCAAAAGGATTGGGAACCTGCTGCCGCAATGCCGCACCCTGGCTCAGAAACTGATCGTCCAATTGATTGAAGTCGTAACTACCAGCAGTGAACCCAGTGCCGATGTTGCCAGAGTAACCCGCATCAATCAGCCATTTGCCTTTTATCTGTTGCTGCACAGAAAAGGACATCTGATTCGACTTCGGAGTGTTGCCATTCTTTTCATCAATGGCTACGCCTTGCCCTAAAAATGGCTGCGCGCCCAGCGCTTGTCCAAGCGGCTGAATTGGCGCCGACGGGAATCCAATTTTCAGAGCGAAGGCCGGCAGGTTCGGATTCGATTGCACATAGCTAGTGCTTGTTTGTGCAAAGCCAGCGGCGTTGCCATAATTTTCACGCCACATTTGCGAAGGGAAAATAAGGCCGTATCCCCCGCGAATCACCGTCCTTGAAGTTCCAAATACGTCCCACGCAAAGCCAATTCGGGGGCCAAGATTCTTATAGTCAGGATCACGAAAGGTCCGCGCTTGGCCTGCTGCTCCAGCATAGACAGTGCAACCGGACAAACCGTTAGGAAGCTTGCAGCCCAGATCGAAATTGGTGGTTCCATTTTTATTTTCCACTGTCTGCGCCTGATAGTCATAGCGTAGGCCAAGGTTGAGGGTCAGACGGCGGGTGATCTTCCAATCGTCCTGAACAAAGCCGCTGAGGCTGTGCGACCGTTGGGATTCACCCAAGTGGGTGGTTACGTTTGCGCTGGAAACCGCTCCCAGCAGAAAGGTGGCATAGGACGATCCAGTGCCCGCTGGAGCGGTTGGATTCCCCGTCAGACCTGCTGCAAAGGTGTAGCTTCCAGAAGGGGCAGCTCGCTGTAAATTATTGCCTTGCAGCGTGCGGAAGTCCACTCCTAACTTAACTGTGTGCGCGCCACGAACGATTGTGACTGAATCAAGAAACTGCCAGTTGACTGAGCCGCGCACACCTGCGGTGCCGGTGTTGAAGCCTGGAAGTCCATTGCCAATAGCTGGGAAAGTGTCCGCCGGAACAACGGAAGGCAGTCCCAGTTTTGCCGGCCAGCCGCCGCCGAAACTACGTACGATGAATGGAAAGTACCCGCGCGTGACGCCGATTCTGGCTTCATTGATAATCGTGGGTGTAAACGTGTGCGTGTCGGACAGGACAATGTTCCAGTTCTTCAGGTTATCGTCACGCTTGGTGACCACATCGTTGGGATTAATCCCATTACCATTATCGGTTTGATGGTTAAAGAACGAATAACGACCTGTTATGGAATTCTTTTCGCTAAGACGATGGTCGCCCTTCAACGTGAGTTGTTGACTGAAGCGTGCTTCGCCGCTCAATCGGCCATAGTTGTTCGCGTTGGTGAATGTATTGGTGGGAGTGCGATTTGGCAGCGGGTAAAAATCGTTGATCTTAGCAGCCACGGGGTCAATGCGGTTGGCTGGAATCAGGTTACCTGGGAACAACTCCCGTGTGGGTTGACCTGCTGCGTTGGTACTGGTCGTTGCTGGATCGTAGATGGGGATCAATTTCCCGGAGTTATCAAATAAGTCAGAAAAGTTTCCGCCATGCTGCAAAGGGGTTGGGTAACTTCCCACCTGAGCAGCAGCGCGACGGTAGTAGTAACGTTCCCAATTGCCAAAGAAGAATGTTTTGTCGCGAATCACACGGCCGCCAGCCGACGCGCCAAACTGGTTATAGCGGAAAGGTGGTTTAGTGGCGGCGAAGGTATTGCGCGCGTCCACTTTGTCGTTTCTCAGAAACTCGTAAGCCGTGCCGTGGAATTGATTCGTTCCCGATTTGGTCACCATGTTGATAACTCCGCCAGCAGAAAAGCCATATTCGGCGGAAAGAGATCCGGACTGAACTTTGAATTCTTCCACGGCATCCACTCCGGGATTAATCGCCACCTCACCGATATAACTTTGAATATTGTTTGATCCGTCCAGCAATTGACTGTTCATCGAATTTGGACCGCCGTTAATGGAAATGGACGAAAGCTGAATGCCGCGATCGCCGAATCCTGAATTGGTGGGTCCTGCATTTGACTTCACGCTGGGTGTCAACAATGTCAAAGCCAAAGCACTACGGCCATTCAGCGGCAGTTCCAGCACACGCCGATTGTCAATCACTTTACCAACAGCAGAATTGCCGGTATCAAGCAAAGGTGCCTCGGCTTTCACTTCCACAGTTTCGGCCACTTGGCCCAACTCCAGGTGAAAATCGATTTGGGCGCGTTGGTCCACTTGCAACACAATGCCAGTACGCAAAGCCTTGCGGAATCCGGCCCTTTCGGCTGAAACTGAATAGCTGCCAACGTTCAGGTTAGTGGCCAGAAAGTAGCCTTCGCCATTGGTTTGGGTGTTGACGGTTACATTGGTATCAATGTTGGTAACTTTAACCGCGACGCCACCGGCGATAGCACCTGTCTGGTCTGTAACCACACCTTGAATGGTTCCGCGGCCCTGTTGGGCAAGCAATACCAGGCTTGTGGTTAAGTACGCTAGAACTAGAATAATATATTTCACTTTGATCTCCTCAACTTGCCGGTTCGCGATTTTTGATCCATATCGATGTCCGCTTTAGGTATACATAAACTCGGCAGATGCCAAGCAAGAAACGTTTGAGATTAGCCGCACCCAGTGTGCGCTAAAACCGCTGGGGAAGATGTGCCGGGCATACCCGTTAACCGTGATCTTCTCATAAAGCTCCCAACTCCCGTTGCCTAAAAAGTCTACCTCAATTTTAACCGACGTGGGGCGGTCAGTTTTCAAATGCACCATTTTGTTAACAAATCCGGTCATCAGGAATGGGTCGGAAGGCACGCCCGCAGCAATATTGGTCTTTCGCCAGGGACCTCCCCAACCGGATGGCTTCCCCCACTGCCAAAGGTCGTCTGTCTTGCCGAACCAGATCCCCGATTGCGGTTGGCCCTGATACTTAAGATTGTCGTTGTTCGGGGTATTTTGGTTGCCCCCAAGCGCAAGCAGACCGCGGAATGAGCAGAAATCGGGGATGATCCGCAGATGATTGCAAATCGGCTTTACTCCCCAGATTGCATCTTCAAAGGCAATGGGCTGCAGTTCATACATCAACCCGTGGATATCCATCAGGAAATGTTCGGTCTCCACTTCACGAATGCGCATCCATTCGGTTTGCCAAGCCTGGTTGTGCACATGGCCACCCTTGGGCAGACGATAGCGTTGCCACTTTCCCTTCACCAGAGCCCAAAACAGGACAGACGATTCATCCCAACCTGTCGCAAAAATCACGTTGCCCATATTCTCCCGCCCCATGCATTCCATGTGCGGTTTACGACTGATAACTTTCCAGTTTTTGCCGTCCCATTCAAAAAGACCCGCGCCGTTGTCTCCAAATTCATAGAATCCATTGTTGGCCACAACCACACGACCCTGACCCGTGAATCCACCCTTGAAATGTGGTCGAGCAGTTAAGCCCATCTGCTTTACCAGGTCCGTAATCAGACGTGGTTTCAGGGTTGCCACATCCAATTCGTACAACTCCCCTTCCATGGTCAGCATGTAAACCAGATTCTTCGGATCGGTCAAGTGAGTGAACGTGGCAGTTAGACGAACATCCTTCAGCGCCTCAATGAACCGGAAATTCCCCTTCATATCGATGGCATAAGGCCCAATAAAGCACTGGTTGGATTCCTTATGAATATAACGATTGGCGTGGGTCCCATCGTGGACATGGACTTTTTCAGTCTTCAGCGATTCCTCAATTCTGTAAAGCCCCAGCCCTGTCCCACTGGTTCGTGTATGCGAATTGTAAGTAACCACCCACAGCGAATCGGCCCAGGCCATCATGGCACCCACGCCGCTTTCTGAACGAATGGGTCCTGTGTCCGAAGTGAGTCCTACGTTCGGTAGACCGCCTGTTTTCCCGTCGGCCCAAAGTGTAGATGCTCCTAGCAGGCTGGCAAGTGCTGTTCTTCGTGTTTGCATTCTCATGAGTCTAATGACTTGCCCTCCTGACCGACAAGTATTTACAGGTTTCTGTTCTGTTCCTTGTTCGGATTGAATCATTTCAGTTGGATATAGACTGTTACGCGAATGTTATACTCACCCTTGGAATGGAGTCACCCACACAATCCGAGCGTCAACAAGCGCTTGGTGCAGTTCTGAATAGCCGCATATTCCGTAGGTCTGACTCTCTCAAGCGACTCCTTACCTATTTGGTGGAACAAGACAATCTGGGTCGCGGAAATTCACTGGGCGAGTGTGAAATCGCGATTCAAGTTTTAGGTCGGATGAAGGAGTTTTCGCCGGATACCGATTCTTCAGTCCGCACGCGGATGCACACCCTGCGCCAAAAGCTGGATGAGTATTATCACGATGAAGCGGCCATAGGGCAGCTTCGAATCACCATTCCTAAAGGAACCTACGCCCCACAGTTTGATCCACCGAAACTGAATCCCGCGCAAGATGTTTTGCCGATTCCGAAGTCAGCATCACAACCAGTTTGGCTCTATGTCCTGGTTGCATTTCTTGTCCCCTGTCTGGCCGTTTGGGGCATGGCGGCTGCGGGCTATTTGACGTCCGGTCCAAGGTGGCGGTTAGATCGGGAATTGCGAGAATTTTGGGGTCCAGTTCTGGCATCCACGCAGCCAGTTGCCATCTGTGTGGGCCAACCTGTCCATTTGTGGGTTCGTGATTATGGCGCGAATCCTCTTCCTCTCACCTATCCTCCTTTTGAGGATGCTCCCCCTGCATCGGATGCGTTTCTGCGATTTTATCGCGAGCATTCTTTGCTCCGTGCTGATTCGAGATTGGTGCTGCATCCCAGCCCGAACGCAACACTTTGGGGCGATTCTGCGGGAGCAGCGCTGGCCGGTAAATTCCTGGCGAACAACGGCGTCACTTCAGAGTTGCTGCCAGAAGGAACGCTTAAAAGCGAAGTGGCGATTCGGGGCAGGGCACTGCTCATTTTCGGAAGGCCTGAATTCACTGCTTTAGCGAATCGCTACCTGACTGCCGCAAACGGATATCAGGTTGGATACCTTCCGGCCATCCGTAAGCACGCTATTTGGTGGCTTGCTGATCCAGGCAAATATTTCCTCAATACCACCACAGGCGCGCATCAATCCAATCTTGGCTTGATTACAATTCAAACCGAGAAAACCCCAGGCTTCCAGGTACATCGTACGATTATCTTCAATGGCATTACTTCAGATGGGTCTCTTGCTGGCATTGAATATTTGACCAACTCTGGTTCAGTTGCAGACTTACGGAATCGCCTGCGGGCTGAAGGTGTTGACGAATGGCCCGCGTTGTTACAGGTGATTGTCCGAACTACATCCAGTGATGGATACCCACTCAACGTGGTTCACGAAAAGCATGCCGTCCTACGGCGGTAAATTATAGAAATGGCAAAATGGCGTGTCCTGATAATCTTCTGGCTCATCTATTTGCTCAACTATGCTGATCGGCAGGTGCTGTCTTCCGTACTCCCTCTCGTAAAAAAAGAATGGCTGCTTAGCGACACCCAGCTTGGTGCTCTCAGTGGCGTTTTTTTCTGGGTATTTGCACCATTGGTGTTGGTCTCTGGCAATCTGGCAGACACCCTGTCTCGTCGATGGATCATTATCGGCTCACTCATCGTGTGGAGTGCGGCCACCGCTGGTTCCGGCATGGTTGGTGCATTCACGGGCCTGCTGGTGATGCGCGGGCTGACGGCATTTGGAGAAGCGTTCTACTATCCTGCTGCCAATTCCATGATCGGGGATCTACATGGGTCGGGCAGCCGTTCCACCGCCATGAGTCTGCATCAAACGGCTGTCTACATCGGCACCATGACCAGCGGAACCGCCGCCGCATATTTGGGTCAGCAATATGGCTGGCGGTCCGCGTTTTGGATTTTCGGCGCTGCGGGTATCGTCATGGCCTTGGTTGTAGCTGCATTCCTGCCTGAACCGGTTCGTGGTGCAGCCGATAGCCAACCCGTGGTTCCGATGAGCCTTCGCCAGCGTTTCCAATTGATCTGCGCCAAGCCAACTGTTCTTTTGTTGACGATTGGAACAGTGAGTAAAATCCTGGTTCTTTCGGCATACCTGAGTTGGACGCCCACCATGCTCTTCCGCAAGTTCGGAATCAGCTTAACCCAAGCCGGATTTCACGCCACCTTTTGGCATAATCTGGGAGCCATCGTCGGTGTGTTGGTCGGGGGCCGATTGGCCGATGCACTCCACGCCAAAACAAATTTGAGCCGTCCTTTAATCCAACTCATCGGACTCTCCGGCGGCATTCCCTTTCTTTACCTTTTAGGCAGCAGTTCCGATTTCACAACAGTTATGGTATCGCTAGGAATTTTCGGTTTCTGTCGCGGGCTTTTCGATTCCAACGAATTTGCTGCCGTCTACGATGTAATCCGTCCAGAAGCCAGGGCGACGGTCACTGGCATGATGATGTGCCTTGGCTTTGTAGCAGGTGGATTCGCTCCGCTGGCGATTGGGCGTCTGGGGGAAACGTTAGGACTGGACGGCGCCATGTCCTGGCTTGCGTTGGTATACGCATTTGGTGCTCTGTCTGTTGGTTGTGCTTGTCTGTTCACCTTCCGTCGCGATCTGCTTTTGCAAAGGTAAGCTTATGCTATTTCTGTTAGCCGTCATCAGCGTTTCAGCTCACTTCGAGGGTGGGAATATTGGGAAAGTGGAACACCTCAGCCCCACACACTTGCGTTGCTCCCTGGTTGGGCAAGTGGATCAGGATGGCCGAAATCGGCAAGCCAATTGGTATTACTTCCGCATTGACGGAGCGAAGAATCGTGAACTGATACTGGATCTGGTGAGCCTTCCCGGCGAATATAATTACCAACCCAATCGTGGTGCAGTTACGAAAGATACCGTTCCCGTCT
>JAYWBH010000745.1:0-3162 GCA_043781815.1 Bryobacterales bacterium
CGCAGATGAACGCAGATAACACAAAAGCACTTCCATTTCTTATCTGCGTTCATCTGCGTCATCTGCGGATAAACTGTTTTCTGCTAGGAATCTCCTAGCCGGAATATTCGGCGGATCATTTCTGCGGTCATCTCGCCTTCTGGTTTGCCTGCTGTGGCTCGTAATTCACTCAGCGGACCATGCAGCATTTTATTGGTTACTGAGCGCAGCAGGGCTTCCACTGCTTCATTTTGCTGCGGAGTTAGCTCGCCTAGCTTTCCTCGGACACGTTCCAGTTCGCCTTTGCGCCAACTTTCCATCTGATCCTGTAGCTTCACGATGATTGGCGTTACTTTGCGGGCCTCCATGCGATGCAGAATGTTTTCCACTTCTTCAGTGATGATCACTTCCGCTTGCGCCGCTTCCGATTGGCGACCCTTCAAATTCTTTTCTACTACTCGACCCAGGTCGTCAATATCATATAGAAACACCGCTTCCATACTGTTCACACCCGGTGCGATGTTCCGCGGAACCGCAATATCAATCAGAAACATTGGCCGTTGCCTGCGCGCTGCCATCACCGGGCGCATGTTCTCTTCGGTAAGAATATAATGCGGTGCGCCGCTGGAAGCAATGGCGATGTCCACCATGGGCAGCGTTTCCAACATTTTGTCATAGGCAACCACTTTACCCGAAAATAACTCCGCCATATGTTCAGCGCGCTCGCGAGTCCTGTTGGTGACTAGCACTTCGCCAATCCCTGATCGCCTTAAGTGCCGTGCTGCCAGTTCCGACATTTTACCGGCCCCAATTAACAGCACTTTCTTATCTTTCAAAGAGCCGAAAATTTCCCGAGCCAGTTCCACTGCAGCGAAGCTGATGGAAACTGCTGAAGAGCCGATTTCGGTTTCTGTCCGGACTCGCTTAGCCACACTGAAAGCCCGCGTTAGAACAAATTCCAAATCGTGACCGGCTGTACCAGCGGATTTCGCTGCGCTAAACGCTGCCTTGATCTGGCCTAAAATTTGCGGTTCGCCGACGATCATGGAATCGAGACTGGCGGCTACCCGGAACAGATGGCGGATGGCATCTTTCCCTTCGAAATGATACAGATGGCTGCTCAATTTCCCGCCTGGCACATGACTGCTGGTGGAAAGAAAGGTTTCAATGGATTGCCGGGCATCGGTATGGTCGGCGGCGCTTACTAAGATCTCAACGCGATTGCAGGTGGACAAAATCAGCCCTTCTTCCAGGCCTTCCACGTGTTTCAATTGGTGAAGGCAGGTGGCCAGCGTATCGCCATCGAAAGCCACTTGCTCGCGAAGTTCCACTGGCGCGGTTTTGTGATTAAGGCCAGCCAGGTGCAGCTTCATCTTTCCAGCAGCGACCTCAATCCGCCGTGTGACACCCAGGTGAGCACGGAAAATCCAAGCAGGTATACGGCCAGAAATGCCGCCCTTCGACCGCGCCATCCGGCCACTACCCGGAGATACATTACCAGCAAATAGAATAGCCAGGTGAGCAGGGAAATATGCACCTTCGCTTCACTCAGCCAGCGTGATCCCGATTCAATAAACGCCCATGCCCAGGCTGTGAAAAAGCCCAGGGTGATAAGCACGAAGCCCGCCGTCATGGCTTGGGATGTAAGGTTATCCAGTGTTCCCAGTGGCGGCAAATTTCGGAAAAGTCCGCCCGTTTCTTTTTTCTTCAAGTGACGTTCTTGCAGTAGGTAGGCCATTGCTGCGGCGGCGGTTACAACAATGGCCACATAGCCGCAACTGACCAGAATCACATGGGCGACCAGCCAGGCATTGCGGACCCCGGCATCGGCCCAGCCTGCCGTTGGGGTTTCGGTGGCAGCTAAAGCGGCAAGCAGGAAAACAATGGGGAAGGCGATAAAAGATAACGAGGGGAAATGGTACCACTTGGCGATCAGCAGATAAGTGACAGCTAGAAAACACGCCGATAAAGACAGCGATTCGTACAACGAGGAAGCTGCAAATCCATGTTCCACTAACGATACAAAATGCAGGATAGCGCCAATGGCAAAGGCCGTCCGCGCCGGTTCAAATAACCTGCCACCCCGCTTGAACAAGGTTAATAAAGTTTGCAGCAATCCTAGCGAATAAAGCACGGTTGCTGCCCGTAGCCAAAACAGACTCCACATAAGAAAACGAAGGGTTCCTCCTTACGATAGCATCGAAGGATGTACTCCCAAACGCAAACTCAAATCGCAGGAAAGAAAGCAATTGTCACCGGTGGAACTCGTGGGATTGGTCGTGCCGTTGTAGAGGCGTTGACTGCCGCAGGTGTCACCGTTGTCTTAACCGGTACCACGGCAAAGTCAACCAATACTGCAGTGGAAGAATTAGCAGATGAAGGGATGAAGGTTTTCGGGTTTCCCGCCGATGTTTCTAAGGAAGAAGACGTAATTAAACTTTTCCAATTCACCGATCAGACTCTAAGTGGTTTAGACATTTTGGTGAACAACGCCGGTCTGGGGATTTTTAAGCCCGCCGGTGATTTGAGTCTGGCTGAGTGGAAGAAAGTGATTGATGTGAATTTGACGGGGGCGTTTCACTGTTCGCGGTTGGCCATTCCTCGGATGAAGGCAAATCGAGGGGGCTATATTGTCCAGTTAAGCAGTCTTGCAGCAAAGAATCCGTTCGCCACTGGAGCAGCGTACAACGCATCCAAGTTCGGCTTGAATGGCATGGCTGAGGCGATGATGCTGGATCACCGCTACGACAATATCCGCGTAACGTCGATTATGCCGGGCAGTGTGGATACGGAATTTGGTGGACAAATTGGCAGCAAAGAAAAAAGTCCCGACGGGTCAAATTGGAAAATTAGTCCCGTCGATGTTGCCGATATGGTTTTATCGGTGCTCCGAATGCCCGAACGTACCACGGTGAGCAGGGTTGAAATCAGGCCCTCTCAACCGCCGAGAAAGTAAAGAAGTACTTTGAATTTCAGTAACCTAGCGGAGGAACATGTTCCCGTCATCATGGCAATCGCGCGAGCGAAACAATAAGAACCCGGCGAATGGCAAGGAAAGTGCCAAGAGTTTAAGTGGTGGCGTCATGACGTCCCTTGGTGGGGGCGATCTTGATGGGCAGAATTTGTATAGTCGGGATTGCGAGGGGCCCTTCGTGGAAAAAATTGTGCACTTAAATCAAGTCC
>JAYWBH010000746.1:0-3153 GCA_043781815.1 Bryobacterales bacterium
TACGTCGGCGAATCCATGCAGCATCCGCGCATGTATTTCACCAACAACTTTTGCAACACGCTGAACCTTCTTAACGCCATGCATGAGACGCAGGTGAAACGGATTGTATTTTCGTCCACTTGTGCGACTTACGGCTCACTGGTTTCGTTGCCCATTCGTGAGGATCATCCGCAACGCCCGGTGAACCCTTATGGCGAATCGAAATTGTTTATTGAAAAAATGCTTCGTTGGGCTGGCGAATGCGAAAAACTGGATTGGGTTGCCCTGCGCTATTTCAACGCTGCGGGTGCCGATCCGGATGGCGAAACGGGTGAAGATCACGACCCTGAACCCCACGTGATTCCACGTGCCCTGGCCGCAGCCAATGGTGGCGAGCCGCTGGGCGTGTTCGGTACCGATTACCCAACCCGCGACGGAACCGCCGTTCGCGATTATGTGCACGTCACCGATATTGCCGATGCGCACGTCCGCGCGTTGGCTTATCTGCAAAACGGCGGAGTCTCCACCGCACTGAACCTGGGCACAGGCAATGGCCATACTGTGTTTGAACTGATTCAGGCGGTGGATTCTGAGTTAGGCGTGAAGACCCCCTATCGGTTGGAAGGTCGGCGTGAAGGCGACCCCCCAGAGCTTGTTGCCGATCCATCGTTGGCACGTCAGACTCTGGGATGGGAATGCCATCATTCTGATTTGAAAACTATTGTGCGGACGGCCTGGGCTTACTACAAACGAAACAGCCCACACAGGTAAGCTCCAACTCTCAACTCGTTTGCATTTATAAAGGGAAGCAGCAATACAGTCGAATCTTCTCTTACCGACGACTTGCGCCACCACAACCTACAAATGATGTAGATTGAAGCTATGTGATCGCTCGTAACCAAAGAGGAATCATGAAAAAAGGAACCATGAAAAACAACTACAAAATCTTCACTTTGGCCGTTATGCTCGGAGGCACGTCATACGGTGCATTAGTTCATCAATACGACTTAAACAACAGTCTTGCAGACAATTTAGGTGGCCCCAGTGTGGTCTCAAATGGCGGGGTGTTAGGAGCCACTGGGTACACCTTCAATTTTGCTCAGGGCCTAAGCCTTAGCAACGCGGGAATTAGCAATGTCTATACCATTGACATGCTGATTTCTTTTGATACCGTTTGTTCCAACAAGTGGTGCAAGGTAATCGACTTCTCTAATTTGACATCGGACAACGGGTTGTACAATAGCCCCAGTAACTTTGAAGCATTTTGGGTCGGCGGTATCATTGGCACTGGCACCGTGGCAGTGGGGACAAATCCTGCGCAGATAACCCTTTCCCGCGACGCCGCTGGAAATGTAAAGTCCTATCTTAACGGGGCCCTACAGTTCAGTTTTGTGGATACAACCAACCAAGCCGTCTTTTCCGCCGCGAATAACATTATGTGGTTCCTGCAGGATGAAGGCAATCAAGGAAATCCCGGAGAGCACCCCAAAGGCTTTGTGGATTATATTAAGATCTACGATAAAGCGGACGCTTTATCCACCACCCCGGAACCGGCAAGCTTTCTGCTTTGTTTGGGTGGACTGGCGGGGGTTTGCGGTCTAAAACGTCGTCGTGCGCGCAACTAAACGATATTACTTCAAACAATAAAACTTGCTTGCCAGTCACGGCTCGGTAACTTAAATAAAACGTGACTTAATAACCGAGCCGTGACCGCAAGGGAGCGGACTACTAACTTAGTACTTGCTGGCAGTTCCCGTCAGAATATGATTCAAAGCGCCATTGTAATCGCTATTTTGTGCTCTTCCTACCATCAGGACCTGAGAATAGGCTCCGTCGGCG
Source organism: Bryobacterales bacterium (assembly GCA_043781815.1). Classification (GTDB taxonomy): domain Bacteria; phylum Acidobacteriota; class Terriglobia; order Bryobacterales; family Bryobacteraceae; genus JANXSF01. The sequence continues at coordinate 1,819 of JAYWBH010000746.1, forward strand.
AAAACGAACTCATATTCGGTTAGGAACGGACCCACCATCATGGATAGGTTGCCACCAGAACAATCTGGATACACCTGGTAAACACCATTTGTGGATGCGTTGCGGAAAATCGAGCTGGTTCCAACTAGATTTCCATCCAATCTCACCCGCCCACCGACGTTGGTGGTGATGATTCCCCGCATGGCGCTACGCGATCTGGGATCGGCAGCATTGATAAGATAAGCCGGGTTTAACCATCCAATGGCACTGATACCGGCCCCGCGAGACCAGGTTGCAGTTCGCGTTGTGAAGGTCCAGCCGGTTGGGGCAAATGCTGCATCCAACAGCAGGCTGGCATTCGCCGGACATGCTGCCGGAGCATCGATGCGCACGGCTGATGCCTTTGCTATCTTAGGTTGATTCCTGGCTGAGGGGAGGTAGACCTCATTGACCATGTACATTTCCTTGCAATCGTTGCTGAAGGCAAACTGCCACAGCGTTCCTTCAGACCCGGTTGCAAACTGCAGCGTTCCACCAAATCCGTCAAGTTGGGCCTTGCCCGCAATCGACAAGAAACGGATGAAATTTCCATTGTCATTGAGCGATTGTGTTCCCGTCAGATTCAGAATCTGTTGACCAGCATTGCGAGGATCGGAAATGCGGTTTATAGAGAACCTTCCGACAGAGGCAAAGGAAGGCGTATTAAAAAAATCTTGAGTCGCCGCCTGGAATGCCCAAGTGGTGTTATTGAGAGAATCGGCAGGGCAACCGGCCGTACCCAGGTTCGTATTCTTGCGGGCATAGCCGCTGAGAACTTCATAATTACCATCACTGGTTTGACGAGTGAGCGTTGTGCTCAGCAAAAACAGTTGATTGTAAGCGCCATCGGCAAATACGAATTCATACTGCACCGCAGCAGGGCCCACTTGGAACTGGAGTGTGCCGCCGGAACAGTCACCGTACACCTGATACTGTCCGCCGCTGATCGCATTCCTATAAACGGACAGGCCTGGTCCGACGTTGGCCGTTACATTTGCGGTAAGTATGCCTCTGGCGTTGGGATCCCGACCGTTCGATACGAATCGGGGAATCAGTGTGCCAATACCGCTAATCCCCTGTGTTCCTTGGAAGGAGCCTTGTTCCGTGTGGAAGGACCAGCCCGTTGGCGCAGAGGCAACATCCAAAAGCAGATAGGGGTTAGCTGGGCAAGGTTGTTGGTTGTCAATCCGCAAGGCTTTGCCGTCCAGAACCTGGTTGATACTTGGGTTACCCATCGTTTCGCTCACTAAGTCGATTTCGCTGCAGCTATTACCGAAAACGAACTGCCAAAGAACTGACTGCCGACCGAAGGAAAAC
>JAYWBH010000747.1:0-3151 GCA_043781815.1 Bryobacterales bacterium
GTGGCCGGTGGAAGTGCCCCTGCTGGAATGAAAAGCTTTCCTTCCGAACAGGCCAAGGCCGATGCGGCGACCAAAGCATTTTCCAACCTCGCTCTGAAATATTCCGGTAAAGATGAAGGCGAAGTGGCCCGTTATTATATGGGAGTCATAGCCGCCGATCAAGGAAAATTGGACGATGCCGCCAAACAGTTTCAGCAAGTAATTGCCAATGCAGGCAAAGATTATTCCTCACTGGCTAAATTTTCTTTGGCTCAAATCTACACCCTGCAAAACAAAACCCCCGATGCCGAAAAGCTGCTGAAAGAATTGGAAGATTCGCCCAGTATGCTGGTTTCCAAAGAACAGGCGCAAATTGAACGAGCTCGAATCATTGGGAAAACGAAACCCGAAGAAGCACGGAAAATTCTGGAACCCCTGCGGTCCAGTGAACGCTCTTTGGTCAGCCGAACCGCCATCTCCACCCTGGCAGAATTAGGGAAATAGTTAAGAAGGCTTCCATGGGCAATCGTCCGCCAAGCCTTAACTGGTTAAGGTTTCCTGTGGAAGCATCGCTAGGACGCCGCTTTCCTGAAGCGATTCATCCATATCGTAACCCATTCCAGCGGGATCGCGACCGTATCCTGCACACGCGCGCTTTCCGCAGGTTGGAAAACAAGACGCAAGTTTTCGCCCCCGGTCTTTCCGATCATTTTCGAAATCGCTTAACCCATACTCTGGAAGTAACCCAAATCGCCCGTACGCTGGCCACGGCGTTGGAACTCAATGGAGATTTAACCGAAAGCCTAGCCCTCGTCCACGATATTGGACATCCTCCCTTTGCCCATGCCGGTGAGGATGAACTGCATCGGCAAATGCAACGTTTCGGCGGATCGTTCAACCACAACCTGCATTCCCTGAAAATTGTGGAGAGCTTTGAACACGCCTATGCCCTGTTTCCTGGTTTGAATCTGACCTTTGAAGTCCGTGAAGGCATGGTGAAACATTCCCGCGATTTCAAACTGGGCGAGGCCAAAGAAATTGATCCTTATCTGGCAGGTCAACGCCCGCCCCTTGAAGCGCAATTGATTGACCTGGCCGATGAGACCGCCTACAACACTGCCGACCTGGATGACGCATTCTCAGCCGGTATGTTCCGCCTGGAAGATATTGCCGAAGCTGTTCCCGAGTTTGCCCGAATTCTTGAATTGGTCCAAATGCATTACCCGGCAGCCCAGCCTCACATTCAGTTTCTGGAATGCCAACGTAGCCTGATTAATTTGTTGGTTTCAGGATTGGCAGAAGGAACCGCATCCGCTTCCATAGAAGCAGGAGTCAGGAGTGTGCAGGATGTAAGGCTTCACCCGGTAAGGTTGGTTCGCTACAATGAACCGGCCAAGGCTACCAATGCGGAATTGAAAGCGTTCCTGACAAAGCGCGTCTACTATTCACCTTCATTACTCGAAGAGCGAACCCGCTCCGTCAAACGGATCGCCGATCTGTTTCAGTTTTACCTGGACTATCCTGACCGACTTCCCGAACCGTATCGGATGCAGGCAAGTCAACGCTTGCCGCATGAAGTGATCTGCGAATATATCGCTGGAATGACCGATGGATACTGTGCCAAACTGCATCTTGAACTGATTGACTAAAATATTTATCGTCCAGTTGGGTTCCCTGCCGATGAGAACCTTATAAACGAGTTCAAGGAAGAATTTGATGAAGAAAATAGGATTATTCGCGGTATTGGCTGTATCTGTCTGGGCTAACGATCCCAAACCAGCGGAACATGGAACCGCCAAGCCTGCAGAGCATGGAAGCGAAAAGAAGGTAGAAGCCAAGCCTGCGGAAAAGGGTCACGGCGAAACAAAGCCTGCTGCCAAAGCCGAGCACGGCGCTCCGCCATCACCTGTAAAAGCTGAAGCCAAACCAGCGCCGCATGCCGAAGCTAAGGCTCCAGAACCAAAGCGTACTGCACCCGCCAAGCCCATGGTCCATGCAGCGGCTGCCAAGCCTAAGGCAGTTGTCCGGGTTCGTGCAGCCAGTGTTGCAGCCCCGATTGCAGCCCCTGTGTTGCTGCCCCCGGCCATTTACGCCAACGGCACAGCCTACGTTCTGGTTCCGGCAGCATCTTTCATGGCGGCGCAAGGCGTAATTCCAGTTCAATTAATGGCCCAGTCAGCTCCACCGCAGTCTATCGATGCCCATGCACCTACAGCTTCCCCGGCTTCGCATGCAGCAGCCCCACATCGTTCCGCACCTGCCAGCCCCCCGGTAGTCTCCGCGGAAGAAGCGCTTAATGAGCTGAAAAAAGGCAATGAACGCCATATGGAAGCAGACTATAATCACGATCATCACAGTCGGCGTCGTCTTGAAGAAGTGGCTAAGGGTCAAAAGCCGCACGCCATTATTCTCACTTGTTCCGATTCACGAGTTCCGCCGGAATTAGTTTTCGATAAAGGCTTGGGCGACCTGTTCGTCATCCGGGTGGCGGGCAACATTGCCGGCAGCTCAGAACTGGCGAGCATTGAATATGCGGCGGAACACTTGAATGTTCCACTGGTCATCGTCATGGGACACAAACGTTGCGGAGCAGTCCAAGCCGCTGCCGCTGGAGGCGATGCCGGTGGACACATTGCCGCCTTGGTCAAGCAAATTGAACCAGCAGTTCAAAAAGCCAGGAACCTTAGTGGCGATCTGGTGGATAATGCCGTGCATACCAATGTCGATCATGTAGTCCGCCAACTGCGTAACTCCGATCCAATGCTGAAAGAGATGGTGGAATCAGGTCGTCTAAAAGTGTTGGGAGCATATTACGACATCGACACAGGCAAAGTAGATTGGATGTACTAACCTGAATTCCGAAATTGGGTATTTTGGTGGACAGGCATCTTAGCTTGTTGTGATGGGGATTCGTAGCCATTTTTCGCATCTGGAGTTCTCCCAATTTCAGAAATGTTCCAGCACTCGAAGGTATGAAAAAAGCCCGCTGGCGGGCTTGGCAGGCGGAATCGCCTGCCCCACAAACGCAACTCCAGGTCTAGTGAAAGTTAGTGAATTTAGTGTGGGGCAGGCGAAACAGCCCTCTGTCATATAGTTTTTTGGAAATTGGAATGAAACTTCTCTAACAACCGGAGTTGCGTTTGTGGGGCAGGCGATTCCGCCTGCCAAGTCC
>JAYWBH010000748.1:0-9553 GCA_043781815.1 Bryobacterales bacterium
GGTGTTACTCTTACCAGTAGGAGTGTTACCGAGATGGGAGTTACCACGAAGGGGCAAGTTACAATTCCGCAGAACATGCGGATACAATTGGGGCTAATGCCGTACACCAGGGTCCAATTCCAGATTGTTGGTGATGCGGTGCAGATTCGCAAGGCTAAGCAGCCGGCCAGCAGCTCGGCCCGGGGTCAGGCGGTTTTGAATGCCCTACGGGGTACTGCTGATTGCGGTTTAAGTACCAATGAAATCATGGCTATGACTCGCGGAGACGAATGAGCACAGCCCAGTTTCTGGGCGTATTAGTGGATAGCAACATTCTGATAGATATTGCTACCAACGATCCTGAATGGAGCGAATGGTCAGCCAATGCCCTGGCCGAAGCTGCTGAAAGTCACGTTTTAATTATCAACCCAATTATTTACAGCGAGGTATCCATAGGATTCTCGACGATTGAAGGGTTGAATCTTGCCTTGCCACCACAAATCTACCGACGGGATCAGCTTCCCTGGGAGGCTGGATTCTTGGCGGGTAGATGCTTCAGTGCATATCGGAAACGCGGTGGAACGAAAAGATCGCCACTACCGGACTTCTATATTGGAGCACATGCGGCGATTGCGACACTGGCGTTATTGACGCGGGATGCGAGTCGGTATCGTACGTATTTTCCGAAGATCCATTTGATTGCACCGGAGTGACGCGAATCGCCTTCTAGATCAAAGGATTTTTCCAGCGAAGCCCAGGGAATCTGGCAAAGTCGCGATCCGTTGTTTGTAGTATTCCTCCGCATTCTATCGTTAATGCTGCCAGTTGGGCATCGGTGACCAATGGGCCGGAAGCCTGTCCTTCGATGATCATCGTCCGAAGAATTGGCCAATATCTCTCGCCCGGAGCGATGCAGCGAATATTCGGCTGCGCAAGCCAGGTTTCAACCATGGCAGTTGCTTCTGGCACTGTATAGCGATAACCAGGAAGGCGACGGTTGGTCCCAATTCGCAGAAATGCACCAATCGTTTGCCATGGTAGACCAATGAGATCTCCGTTCGAAAAAATGACATCCACCCATTCACGTGCCTTTGCATGATGAGCCGAATTGGAATCGTAGGCGTAAAGTAGTAGATTGACGTCAAGTACGATCAACGATGTTCTGGACCTTCCAGGAATTCCAGCAGTTCCCCGATCTTGTCGTAACTTGTGCCAGCCGGCAATCCTAGCGGACGGGGTATCACAGAAAATGGCTTCCGCAGTTGCTGATTACCTGCCTGCAATCCAAGTCGTAAAGAACGGTTAACCAGTTGCTTTAAAGAAACACCTGTCGCCCGCATTTCTTTTTCGATAAGCACCGAAACGTCGTCGTCAAGACTTAGAGTTGTTCGCACATCTTGATGCTATCATAACGGACATCAACGTGCAATCCCCTAACCGGTGGCCTTGTCTTTCTCCAACGCAGAGTGCAAGATCATCTTGATATACGTCTGATAGGGTAACCCTTTGCGATCAGCGTTGGCTTTGGCAATCGTAAGATCCGTGATCGGCAGGCGAATTGTTACAGTTTGCAAGGGGATTTTTCGGCGGGCCGTGCCAGCTTTAAGCGCCTTGCTCATTAGAGCAGTAGCCACATCGGGATTGGCGTCCCACCAAGCGGCTTCATCCGCATCCTTTTTGAAGGCAGGAATCGTGATTCGCCTCAGTGACATCTTCAGACCCCCTTTAGATAAATTTCGATTTGCTGCTTCGACATGTCGTAGGCCATAACCACTCGGATCTTTCCATGGCGCATGGCATAAAGGATAGTCAACAGCCTTCCTGATCGAGTGCGCCGAAAGCAAAGCACTCGAGCTTCCGATTCATGATCCTGAATGTCCATCTCCAAGGGTTCGATAAGAATAGCATCTTCGGCCTCGTTCGGAGAGACGTTGTGTCTGGCAATGTGCGAAATATTGCCAGCGTCCCAATTGAACAACACATTTACATTGTAAATACAGAGTAGCGGGAAGGCAATAGGAATTGCTTCTACGGCTCATTTAAGTTTCCTGGGGCTAGTTCCGAAGCAGCGTGGTTGAAAATACTGACTATTTCCAGTCCATATTGAACAACCTGAAGCGCCAAGATCCTTAAAATGACTGGGTCACGCAATCTGTGGTCAAATTGGTTGATCATAAAAGAGCTCGGATGAATAAGCTTTGAGCATAATTTCCAAGTCCACTTCTCCATATCCCCACATTGCTGCACTTTGACTCGTTTACCCTCGATAGACGGCATTTCGGACCAGGAGCTTCCTTCTCCCGGGATTTTCATTAACAGCTCGGCTAACTCTTTTGTATCGATGTCATGTTCGTTCAGAAATTGGGTAGCATTTTCGGAGCTCTCCACAACAAACTTTGCCCAGAATCTCAGCTCGATAAGGTTACGCATGACTGCCGCCATCAAGTCTACGTCAGCTTCGATGAAGCAAGCCGCACGAGCGAGTTGAAAGTCCAAATATCGAAGAATTCGATATTTGGACTTTTGTAGGTCAGATCCGCTGTCCTCAGCAATCACTTCAGCAATTTTCTTAAGACAATCAACCACAGCTTGCCTGAAGTCTGCTGAGTCTGCATAGAGCCAATTTCGGGGTGGATTGCCTTCTTCGGATTGCTCCATTCAGGATCTTCGAAATCTTGTTAAGATCTTCCTTACTTCCCAAGTGTAGAAGACTGCGTAGCGAATCCAAGAATCAATCCTGGAAAGATTCCCAGAGCGATGGTACCTAGCGTCGTCACCAGCATAGCTACTCGCAATGTCCCGGCCACAGGAGGCAAATTGACGGTGGACGCGCCTGGTTCGCGGAAGTACATCACTACCAGCACTCGCAGATAGTAATACGCGGCCACGGCGCTGTTCAACAAACCTAGGATTGCGAGCCACATCAAATGGCTGTCAATGGCTGCTTTGAACACCAAAAACTTGCCGAAGAATCCACCAGTTAACGGGACACCTACCAGACTGAGGATCAGCACGGTGAGGATGGCTGTCACGAATGGCTGCTTCTGGGCGAGGCCAGAAAAATCGTCCACCTCGACAAACTTTTCACCATCGCGAGCCATCCAGGTGACAACCGCGAATGCGCCGATGTTCATGAGGCAGTAACTGGCTAGATAGAACATAACGGCTGCTGTCCCCACTGCCGAATGGGACGTGACCGCTACCATCACATACCCGGCGTGGGCGATGGATGAATAGGCCAACATACGCTTAATGTTCCGCTGCTGTAACGCGGCGAAATTACCGATGACCATTGTGGCCAGCGACATGATCCAGAACACTGGCTCCCATTGGTTGGAAATGGAATCGAAGGAAGTGTAGAAGACTCGAACCATAACGGCGAAGGCTGCGGCTTTGGGTCCGGCGCTCATGAAGGCACTGATAGGAGCAGACGAACCTTGGTACACATCAGGAGCCCATACTTGAAACGGTGCCGCGGAAACTTTGAAGGCCAGGCCAACCAACATGAGCGCGGCGGAAATGCCAACCATCGCCGTGGGGGCTGTACCATGGCTGAGCACGGTCCGAATCTCTCCCAAATTAGTAGAACCGGTAAGGCCGTAGATCCAGGCCACGCCATAAAGCAGGAAGGCTGTAGCGAAAGATCCCATCAGGAAATACTTCAAAGCGCTTTCGTTATTACGGCGGTCGTCACGTAAATATCCAGCCAGAATGTAACTGGCGATGGACGAGATTTCAATGCCGATGAAGATCATGATCAGTTCATTGGCGCAAGCCATCAAGCTTTGGCCGACCACTGAAAACAGGATTAGCGCATAGAAATCGCCGCTGTTGGCCTTGGCTTCTGATAGATAGTTGGTGGAGACCAGGATGGTCAACATGCCAACACCAATGACTAAGACTCGGAAGAAAGTAGCGAAGCCGTCGACAATGATCATAGACTGGAAGGCCAAGCCAGGATCGTTGTTGGCGGCTACTGCAGCAGCCATGGCCGCTGCTAAACCCAGTAGGGAAACATAGCCGAGTGATGACTTATCACGATCCCCCGTCATGGCTTCAAGAATCATTACCAATGTGCCGACTATGGTGAGAATAATTTCTGGAGCGAACCGAAAGTATTCCGCAGCGCTGGGCATGAAGTTAGCGGGCATTAGCAATCTCCTTGCTCTGAACTTGCCCAAGCATGTGGGTATTGGAGGCTGAAATCGATGGCAGGAACGTTTGCGTGTAAATACCCATCCAAACCATCAGAGCGATCATGGGAATCAACGTCACCCATTCGCGCGATGTTAAATCTGTGACGTGATGTTCCACTTCATGCGATACCGGTCCGAAGAAGGCGCGTTGATAGAGCCACAACATGTAACAAGCGGAGAGAATCACACCGAGGCCGGCAAACACTGCCCACCAAATGTTCACTCTGGCAGCACCTTGTAGCACCAGAAATTCTCCAACAAAGTTGTTCAACAAGGGCATGCCAACACTGGCCAGTGTCGTAATCAGAAATACTGTGCTGAGGTATGGCGCGCAAGTGGCCACGCCACCGTAATCTTTGATTTCAAGCGAATGGTTCCGTTCGTAAAGGAAGCCCACCAGCATGAAGAGAGCACCCGTTGAAACGCCATGAGCGATCATCTGATACACTGCACCGTCCACACCTGCCTGATCGAAAGTGAATAAACCGAGAACCACAAAGCCCAAATGGCTGACCGATGAATAGGCCACCAGCTTCTTCATATTCGGCTGAACCAATGCAACAAGGGCACCGTAAATAATGCCGATGATAGCCAGCGTGATGATGGGGATGCGGGCATTGTAGGCTGCCTGCGGAAACATGGGCAGACAGAATCGCAGAATGCCGTAGGTTCCCATTTTCAGCATCAGGGCCGCCAGCATGACGGAACCGGCTGTTGGAGCTTCGACGTGCGCGTCAGGCAACCAGGTGTGCAGCGGGAACAACGGGACCTTGATGGCGAAGGCGATGAAGAAGGCAAGGAAGAGCCACATCTGTTCAGCGGGTTCAAAGTGTAATTGACCGTTATGCAGCTTGCCCAGAATTTGAATGTAATCGAACGTGCCGCCAGCCTTGCCGTAAATGTAAACGATGGCTACCAGCATCAGCACGGAGCCAGCCATGGTGTACAAGAAAAACTTCACAGCTGCGTAAATGCGGCGGTCGTGCCCATAGATGCCGATCAACAGGAACATGGGCACCAGACACACTTCCCAGAACACATAGAACAGGAACAGGTCCAGACTCATGAACACACCGATAAGGCCGAATTCCAGCAGCAACAAGTAAGCGTAGAACTGGGGAACGCGCTCTTTAATGTAGTTCCAGGAAATCAGCATGGAGATGGGCGTAAGCAGTGTGGTCAGCAGAATGAGCCAAATGCTGACGCCGTCAATGCCAGTGTGATAACGAATAGCGGGCGAATCGATCCAGGCTACGTTCGATTCAAAATTCATTGCGGCAGGCGCGGCTAGCGTGGGGCCGAGCAATCCGAGTGAAACCAGAAAGATGATTAGCGCAAAGCCGATGGCGGCTTTCTTTGCGGCATCGCCAGACAAGAAAAGAACTAGAGCGAAGGCAGCCAGAGGAAGAATCAGAGTGATGTCTAGAAGGTTCATTTCGCACCTCCGTAAACAGCAAAGCCACCCATGACGAGTAGGATTCCTATTAAGACCCAACTGGCGTAAGTGCGTAAGTTACCGGATTGCATTTTCCTTAGGAGTCCGCCGAGCGCCATAGATGTGGTTCCGGCACCATTCACAAGAGCGTCGAACACGCCGACATCGGCACCTTTCCATAAGATTTCACGAGACCCGTTGGCGATGGGTTTCACAATGGAAACGTCGTACAATTCATCGACATAGTACTTGTCGTAGAGTGTTTGATAGATAGGCGCGAAGGCTGATGCCAGTGCACCGGGAATGCTGGGGACGAAGAGGTAGCAAATGGCGGCAAGCAAAATTCCGGCAAGACCGGCAGCAGTGGCAATGGTAGCCAGACTTTCATCGTGAACTCCACCGTGCATTGGAAGCACTGGCGAAAGGAATTCAGGGATGTTGAAGGCATAGCCGCCGATGAGGCTGAGCACCGCTAACACAGCCAGCGGAACCCACATCACAGCAGGGGATTCGTGAGGATGGGCTTTGCCACGATACTCGCCAAAGAAGGTAAGGAAGATGGAGCGAAACACGTAGAAGGCGGTCATACCAGCAGTCACCACGCCTACCCAGTACATCCAGGGTGCCCGAGCATGGGCGGCCATCAGAATGGCATCTTTCGAGTAGTGGCCTGATAGCGGTGGGACACCGGCAATGGCCATAGCTGCAATGAACAGAACAGCGAAGGTGATGGGGATTTTTTTCATCAACCCACCCATCTTTTGCATGTCCTGTTCGCCAGCACAAGCGTGGATTACGGAACCAGCACCAAGGAACAGCAGAGCCTTGAAAAAGGCGTGAGTAACAACGTGCCAAATGCCAGCGGAGAACGCGCCGACTCCACAACCAAGGAACATATAGCCGAGTTGAGAAACCGTCGAATACGCATACACTTTTTTGATATCGTTTTGCACCAGGCCGATGGTGGCAGCCATCACCGCCGTTGCCAAGCCAATGTAGGCCACAACATCCATGGCGATGGGGGCACGCTCAAACAGCGTGGCGGAGCGGGCGATCATATAGACACCAGCCGTTACCATGGTGGCCGCATGGATGAGTGCCGATACTGGCGTTGGACCTTCCATCGCATCTGGCAACCAGACATACAAGGGAATTTGCGCCGACTTCCCCATGGCACCTACTAGAAGTAACAAGCAGATAGTGGTTATGGAACCGTATTGCACTTCGGGGGACATGGTGCTGGCCTTGGCGAACACTTTTTGAAAATCGAGCGTGCCGAAGGCAATGACAATCAGAAACATGGCCAAGCTGAAACCGAAATCGCCAATGCGATTGACGATGAAGGCTTTCTTACCAGCATCGGATGCGCTCTTCTTTAGGAAGTAGAAACCGATTAGCAGGTAGCTGCATAGTCCCACGCCTTCCCATCCCACGAAGAGCAGCACGTAGTTAGCGGCCAGCACCAAGGTGAGCATGAAAAACATGAATAGATTCAGGTAAGCGAAGAAGCGGTAGTAACCACCTTCATGAGCCATGTAACCGGTGGCGTACACGTGAATCAGGGAACCAATGCCAGTTACAACCAACAGCATGACCATGGTGAGACGGTCAATCGCAAAATCAAAACCAATGTCCAGCGTGCCCGAAGAAATCCAAGTGAAATAATGTTCCACGTAGGTTTCGTTCAATGGGGCCAGGGCGCTAAGGGCTTTGAGCACCCAAAGAAACGACAGCACGACGCTGCCCACGGCAACGGTGTTAATGACGGTTTTTGAAAACCGTCGGCCTAGCAATCCATTAATGAGGAAGCCGACCAGGGGAAAAATAGGAATTAACCAGAGTGAGTGCATCGTTTAGTTCTTCATGCTGCTGACATCGTCGATGGTCAGAGTGGAGCGGTTCTTAAAGACGGTGAGAATAATTGCCAGTCCGACGGCTGCTTCAGCAGCAGCCACCACCATAACGAAAAAGCTATAAATGTGGCCGTCCACCTGACGGAACTGATAGGAGAAGGTGACAAAGGTAAGATTCACGGCGTTCAACATCAGTTCAATAGACATGAACACGGTGATGATGTTGCGACGGATGATAAAGCCCGCTGCGCCGATCATAAACAAGATAGCGCTTAATGTAAGGTAGTAAGTCAACGGGACGGGCACATTGGGCACTTAGTCAATCTCCTTGCGGGCCAAAACCATTGCCCCAACGATAGCGATTAAAATCAGGACACTGGTTACTTCAAACGGCAGCAGGTACTTGGTGAAAATCGCCATGCCGATTTCCCTTGGACCACCGCCAGTGAAATCTCCGAAAGATACGGAGCGCATTGGAGGAAGAGTAAAGTTGATCAGGTAGACAAACGCGCCGATCAGGAAAATCACCACCGGTCCACCGATATATGCAACTGCGGGGGCCTTCCATGGGTTGCGTTCCTCCCCAGCGTTTAACAACATGATGACGAACAGAAACAGCACCATGATGGCACCAGCATAGACTACTAACTGCGCGGCGGCGATGAACTCGGCACCCAACAAAAGATAGAGGACAGCCAGTGAACCCATTACGCCAATCAGCGAAAGCGCACTATTGATGGGGTGCGTTTGCAGGATCAGGCCAAGAGCGCTGGCCACTGCGAACATTGCGAAGATGATGAATAATATCAAGTCCATTAGTTATCCCTTCAACGCCACAAAGAAGGCGGTAATCAGCATGTTCAGTAGCGCGGCGGGAAACATAAACAGCCAGGCGAATCGCATGAGTTGGTCGTAACGGAAGCGCGGCAGCGTGGCACGAATCCAAATAAATACAAAGAGCAGGAGGAACGTTTTGGCACCGTACCAAAATAGCCCATTGATTGCGGCACCAAGGGCTGGCCATACGAAAGCACCTGCCAGGAAGATGGCACCAATGCCGCTGATCACTACACCAAAGACAGGAAAGGTAATTTTATCGAAAGGCCGGGCCGCGTGCATGGCGTGGAAGAACAACATTCCCGCCGCAGCAAAGTGGACCAGCGCAGCAAATACTCCGGAGCCTGCTTGACTGGGAATCGGCGAATGCCAACCACCCAAAAACAAGACCGTAGCAACAGAGCAGACGGTGATCATATTGGCGTATTCAGCCATGAAGAAGCCCGCGAATTTCATGGAAGAATATTCGACGTGGAAACCAGCGACAAGTTCGTTTTCAGCTTCAGGCAAATCAAACGGGATGCGATTGGTTTCAGCAAAGGCGGCAATCATGAAAAGGAAGAAGCCAAAAATCTGACCTCCGGTAAAGATATTCCAGTTGGGTATGCCGTACCAGTTGCCTGCTTGGGTATCCACAATTTCACGAAGGTTGAGGCTGTTGGATAAGATCAGCGGAGCGGCAATGGCAAGAGCCATGGGCAATTCGTAACTCACCATCTGCGCGGCGCTGCGCAATCCGCCCATTAAAGAGTATTTGTTGTTGGACGCCCAGCCAGCCAAAGCAATCCCGTAAACACCCAGAGAACTGACAGCCAGGATCAATAGAATACCTATGTTGATGTCGGCCAGACCCAGATTGGTTTTGATACCGAATATTTCAACAGTGGGGCCAAATGGAATTACGGAAATGCTGAGCAATGCTAGAAAAACAGCTAGAAAAGGAGCCAGAACATAAAAAACCTTGTTCACGTGATCAGGAATCAAATCTTCTTTAGTCATCAACTTCACAACATCAGCAAGCGGCTGAAGGAGTCCGTGCGGGCCCACTCGATAAGGACCGACGCGCGCTTGCACGTGGGCGATAACTTTGCGTTCTACCCATTGCAGGTAGGCCAAGGTGGTGAGAAGGATAAAGGCCACCAGGCCTGTTTTCACCAAAGTGATTATTATAAATTCCATGACGTTTGTTAGAGCTTAGCCTTTTGAAACGGGTTGCCCATAAAGCTTGCCTGGGGCCTCCATCACTGCATTCA
>JAYWBH010000749.1:0-3148 GCA_043781815.1 Bryobacterales bacterium
CCGTTTCTTGGGAAAAATTACTTCAGCAAGCTCCTGGCGGAGCCCCTGGGAAAATCCAAACCACGAATTTGCGGTTACAATATGCAGTTATGCAACTGCGTCTGCTCGCTCTCTTTACCTTCTCGGCTTTTTGTTTTTTGGCGTCGCCTCTTCCGCCCAGCAGGACAGAGTGAGGCAATTAGCCCCCAAAGTCTACATGTGGCAAGGTAACCCTGATCTTCGCGAACCTGCCAATTGCACCTGGGTGATTTTCAAGGACCATGTGCTGGTCATCAATGCCAACTTCCCATGGGGCGCGCGCAAAATTCTGCAGCAAATCAAGGCCAGCACCAATAAGCCGGTCCGCTATGTTTTCGACACCCACTATCATGGCGATCACGCCTACGGCAATTCGATCTTTGTTGATGTTGGTGCTTCAACCTGAATTCCGAAGTTGAGAGTTAAGTAGGACAGGCATCCTTGCCTGTCCTTTTCAGGCCCTCGAAAATGTCATAAAGTGGCAGCATTCAGATGTAGGATAGGACAGGCCGGAGGCCTATCCCACTCACTTCGGAATTCAGGTTCAATCATCTGCTCGGAAACTTGTGCCGAAGAACTGCGCACGAAAGGGGCTCGCGGGTGGACCAATTGGATTGACAGGGCGCATCCTCTCGAGGACGCACGTTTGGAGCTACCGGTTCTAACCTTCAGCGAAGGTATGGTCTTCGACGATGGTACTGAGCGCGTGGAAATTACCCGCGTTGGTCCGACCCACAGCCATGGAGATGCGGTCGCGTATCTATCCAAGGAAAAGATTCTTGTCTCTGGCGATCTGGTTGTCACCTGGACCGCTGGGAACAATTTAGGCGATGCCCGATGGCGACCACGGCCATTGGATTCAGTCTCTTGATCGCCTCAACAAATGGGACGTTGCCACTCTCATCCCGGTCACGGTGCACAGGCTGGTCGGGCGGCAATCCAACACAGCGGGAATACCTGCAGGACATGCTCAATCAGGTGAAAACAGGCAAGCAGGCAGGCAAGACTGTGGACGAAGTGATTCGCTCCGTCAACCTCGGTAGGCATGGTGGATTGGGCTCCAGTGCCAGTGGCAATGCGGCCTCCATCCGGGCAATGTATCGTTGATTGTAATCCATTTAGAATCAATGAAATATCCGGGGAGGTATGGGTTAGCAAGAAACCATCACCTTAACTTCCCTCATCGGATACCATGAAACCCAATGAACTGCCGTCAATTTCGAATGATCGCCCTGGTTTGCGTAATTCCATTCCTGGCGCTGTCCCAAGATGCAAAAGTGGGGAAAACGGAGTACCTGGAACTTTGCTCCGCCTGCCATGGGGACGATGCCAATGGGGGCGAACTCGGCCCCGGAATTTTGAAACGCATCGTTGCGCATAGCGACCAGGAACTGATCTCCATCGTCCGCGGCGGCATTGGCGGCCGTGGCATGCCGCCGTTTGCGCTGGAAGCCAAACCGATGTCGGATCTGTTGGCATTTCTACGCACCTTGCGCGTTCCCGTCCGTAGTTTGGGCGATCCGGTTCGAATCAAAATTGAAACTACCACAGGAAAGAAGGTGGAGGGTTTAGCTCTGAGCCAAGGTATTCAGGATTTGATTCTGCGCACCGGCGACGACCGTGTGGAACTCTACCGCAGAGCAGGTGAGAAATACCGCCAAGTCACATCGCAGTCCGATTGGCCCACATACGACGGCAACTATTCTGGAAACCGCCACACCGAATTGACGCAAATCGACAAAACCAACATTTCCCGCCTGGCACCCAAATGGATTTATAGTCTTCCAGATACCTCGCCACTAGAAGTTACCCCGGTTGTGGTTGATGGCATCATGTACGTCACCAGTGCCAACCAGGCATCTGCCCTTGATGCCGGCACAGGGCGCGAAATCTGGCATTTCGAACATGCACGCCTTCGCTTGAATGGGAAAGTATCCACCGGGGTCAATCGCGGTGTTGCAGTTGCGGGCAAAACAGTGTTCATGGTCACGGACAATGCGCACATTGTGGCATTGAATCGCTTCACCGGCCGCCCGTTGTGGGAAAGCGAACTTGGTCCGAAAAGCAGCGGCTATGGTTCCACCTCGGCGCCGCTGGCAGTGGGCAATCTTGTAATTGCAGGCGTAAGTGGCGGTGAAAACGGAGCGCGTGGCTTTTTGGCCGCATTCGATATCAATACTGGCAATGAAGTGTGGCGATTTTGGACCGTTCCAAAACCTGGCGAGCCGGGTTCTGAGACCTGGAAAGGAAACACCATTGACCATCCCGGTGCCGACACATGGCTAACCGGCACGTACGATCCGCAACTGGAAACGCTCTACTGGCCCACAGGCAATCCCGGTTCCGATCACAATGGCGATGAACGCGTGGGTGACAATTTGTACTCCTGCTCCGTGGTGGCACTCGATATCAAGACCGGGAAAATGAAATGGTACTACCAGTTCACTCCGCACGACGTCTGGGATTGGGATGCCCAGGAACCGCCAGTGCTGGTGGATGCCACCTGGGAAGGGAAGCCTCGTAAGC
This sequence comes from Bryobacterales bacterium, assembly GCA_043781815.1. Classification (GTDB taxonomy): domain Bacteria; phylum Acidobacteriota; class Terriglobia; order Bryobacterales; family Bryobacteraceae; genus JANXSF01. The sequence continues at coordinate 2,545 of JAYWBH010000749.1, forward strand.
TGCTTTTACAGGCCAATCGCAATGGCTTCCTCTACGTGCTGGATCGAACCAATGGGAAATTCCTGCAGGCCACTCCTCTGGTACAAAAGCTCACCTGGGCCAGCAAAATCGGATCCGATGGCCGCCCGGTGATGAATCCTGACCAGGTACCAAGCGACAAAGGAACGCGCATTTGCCCGTCTGTGATCGGTGCCACTAATTGGTGGTCGGCCAGTTACAATCCGGTGACCGGCCTTTACTACGTGCAAACTCTGGAAAACTGCAGCATTTACACAAAAAGGGCTCAAGGCTGGGAACAAGGGCGCGGCTATATGGGCGGGTCTTCGCGCCAATCCCCTGACGACAAGCCGCAAAAAGTGCTGCGCGCCTACGATATCAAAACCGGCAAGATCGCCTGGGAACTTCCCCAGCATGGAGCTGGTGCCTCGCGTGGCGGAACGCTTTCCAGCGCCTCGGGAATCGTATTTTTCTGTGAGGACAGCGATGCCTTTGTAGCCGCCGACGCCAAAACAGGAAAGCCCTTGTGGCAGTTTCAGGCAAACCAGATATGGCGCGCATCTCCCATGAGCTACCAGTTCGACAAAGAACAGTACGTTGCGATTGC
>JAYWBH010000750.1:0-3143 GCA_043781815.1 Bryobacterales bacterium
GGTGCGGCCCAGAGCGTCGTAAACGTATTCCGTCCAGTATTGCGTTCCACCCGGCGCATGGGGCAGCGATACTTTCAGTACCTTGCCCAGCGGAGAACAACCACAGGGCGTGTACATGGTGTCAACTACAGATAGTGTCGTTCTAACTAAACTGGGAAAAGCCCCGGTTTCGTAACCTGTTTCCACCATAGACTGGCGGCCTAACCCATCGTAAGTGGTCCTGGTCCACCGGCCATCAGCGACGGATAACTGAGTGGATGGCGATGTTGTATATTCGTACTTCACCACTTGCCCTGTTGCCGTTGTGGTCTGCGTGGGGCGCGCCTGCGTATCGTAGTTATAAGACGATGTGGCCCCATTCGGACCGGATGATCCAGTGATTCCTAAAGCCCCGTTCCAAGAGAATGTGGAAGTGAGTGAGCCTGAAGTTACAGCCGATGGCACCGCCGAGTTCTTAGATGCATCCATGGTCATGGAAACCGAATGGCCGTTCCCATCATCCGCCGTGAACGGACTGCCTGTGACGTAGTAACTGACATTCTTAATAGCACCTGGTGAAACACTATTTGTAACGTTGCCGCGATAGGTTGTCACCGTGGAATCCCACTGGCGCGCTGCGGCTTGCAGTTGAAACATACCACCAATATCGTAATTATTCTGAGCAAGTGTAATTACACTGCCGCCATTCTTTTGCACGGTTACAGTTTTTACTCGATTGAAGATATGCAGCGGAACATATTGAGAGTTAGTCTCATGCAGGTAAGTGTAATTGTAAGTCCGAGCCGGATTCACAAGGTCCGCATAATCATACATCTTCATCTGAGTAACATTGCCGTAGATGTCGATAGTCTGATCACTCTTCGATGTCTTAGTGTTGGCAGTGCCAGGGTCAACCACCGTGCTTGTTGATGAAATGTACGGATGGCCAATCGCGTCCGTAGTCCAAGTGGGCGTGGTGACACGCAAGCTTACGTAACTGGGCAGGGTCCGTTCATAGAGCGAACTCAACATGCCGTCGCCACGCCAGAAGTAGGCTTTATCGGCAGTGTTGCTGGCGTCAAGAATCGCCGTGTAAGTATGCACGTTGTTGGTTGCGTCATTTGTATGACTTTGGATGCTATTTTATCTTGTTTTGTTTAAGAACCTTATTCCCTGAAGTGGTTTTAGATTTTTCAGAAGTCGTCAAGAAGCTGGCTGTCATTTCTCTTTCGTTTTTACGAAGTGACTCCTCCAGAGCAACCAGTGTGCGAATCCTGCACTCGTCGCCAATGAGACATTCGATGTATGGGCTCTCAATATAGGCAGTTCGCGAAAGATAAGGGTTTGGAAGATCAAAATGATCGAATAACGGCCCATTAGACATGTAAAAATGCGTGTCAGTCCTTATAGCCAATCCAATGAACATCTCCGGATGCTGCTTAGAGAGCATCTGGCCGATCAATGTTGCGTCTTCAATTGAGGGTAACGTACTGCTGCGCAATAGGTAAGTCAACTGCCCTTTGGGTTCGTTGTTTGAAGTTGATTGTTGTAAGTCGACTACAAGTGAAACTATCTTGCCAATCACATTATTGCCAAGATTCAATTTGGTTGGATCCGCTTTTCCAAAGATAAGTTTCTCTTCAATCTTATTACCCCTTCGCAGTCGGATGGACGCGCTTCCTTCGCGGCAATTTACTTGAGCAATCATTTGGTCGCTTTCTTCAGTTGAGCCAGCTTCTGGGGTAAAGAATCCGATCCCTGCATCGTTAATATAGCTTGATCTTATGGAAGACAGTGCAGTTAGCTCGCTATTGCTAATCGTAAGTCTGGCAACTGGCATGTCCTTGTTCGCATACGCAAAACTAGTAAGTCGCTGAATGATTCTGCTGTCAGAGAATTCCTCTATGTCAACTATGATGATGCGATCAAGCAAAGATTGTGTGCGAACATCCAAGACAACTAGTTCCGGCTTCAAACGTGGCGCGCATGAGAACAAACAAAGGAGCATTAGGGCAAGACATGCGACAAAACGATTGTTCATGGGAGTATTCATTTACAGCCACCGATGAGCCAGTTCGAAATAACAAGGCTTGCGGCTGCGTTTCCAGCTGGAGAGGTAAGGAATACACCCAACTTGAATTTTGCAGCTAGGTCAGAATCCCCTAATCCGGTATAAGTGTGTAAGATTTCATGAATCAAATATGAGGTTTGCCAATTCTCTACACTGCCGCTTGGAAGACCTGCAGGGTCCATTCCATTTGGTCTAACAAACAAAGGCCCAAGTATAATTTGGTCGTTAGGTGTCCCGTTACGATTTTGCCCGGTAATTGCGACTGCGCCGGTTCCGTTGAATGCTGAATTGACATTACCGCCACCAGATATGCCGAAATCACTCAGAGGTCTCGACCCGACAAAGAAAGCTTCATAATACCTATCGGTGCCTCCCTTCTGTGCCAAACCTGTAAGATCGTACTCGTTTCTAATCGCTGTCTTACAATCCTTTTTCATATTGTCGATTGCGTCTTTCCCAAACTTTCTCATTGATGCTTGCCAGTTCTCAGCATTTATCCTCAACTGCTCATAATCTTGGATAACTCCATGGGGAATAGACGGACCAGATTGATTGCAATCTGATCGACGCTCATTCCTGCTTGTGGCATCACACCACTCTACTGGATTATCAGGTGAGGGCGGCTCGGGCGGTTCAAGTTCCAAGCCTCGACGATCAATGAAATTTGTAGGATCATTCCCCACATAAGCATACCGATTCCAACTTGCCGGACTTCCAGCCCCACCGCTAGCCTGATACGGGTCACTCGACAAGAATCGCCCCGTCGAGCTCGCAAAGTATCGCTGATTTGCATAATCTAAACCAGTCGCATCACGCATGTAAGTCCCAAACTTCTCCGCTGGATTCGCAGTTACTACCTTTTCCTCGCCGTACGGGAAGTAATCCACGGCAGCCCCGCCGCGTGACACTACACTGCCGAGACGGTCAGTTACTACTGCTGTGTCGTTAAGAATAATCGACCGCCCAGCGAAGTACACGTTCTTTGATGTACCCGATACCACCAGCGTCCCTCCGGCATTCGCCATCTGGAACGTCATGATGCGCTTGCCGCTGGCGTCGTGGAAGTAGATCCACTCTGCTCCGCTGGCGTCTC
>JAYWBH010000751.1:0-3142 GCA_043781815.1 Bryobacterales bacterium
ATTGTTGCAGGCATTCCCCCAATTCACCAACGTGACAGGGCAAGCCTTCACTGACGGCTCTTCCTTTTTCCACGCCTTTGAAGCGCGCCTTGAAAAGCGCCTCTCCAAGGGTTGGCTGGCGATGCTGAATTTCCAAAAATCGAAATTGATAGAGATGCGCAGTCGCTTAAACGATTTAGATCCGAAGTTGGAAAAGCGCATTGCCGCCGAAGATCGTCCCTATCGTGTGGTGGGCAGCACTACTTACGATCTTCCATTTGGCAAAGGCAAGACCTACTTAACCAATGTGAACCGGGTAGTGAATCAGGTTGTGGGTGGTTGGAACGTCAACATGATTTACACCCTGCAACCGGGCTCGCCACTTACCTGGGGCAATCTTATTTACTATGGTGGACCGATTAATCTTGACCCGCACCATGTGGATGGTGCCTTCGATACTTCGCAGTTCAACATAGTGAGTAACCAGCAGCTTTCCTTTAATCGTCGGACGCTGCCCAGCCGTTATTCAAACTTACGACAGGACGGAGTGAATCAGGTTGATTTTTCGGTGATTAAGTCAATGCACATCACTGAAAAGCTGGCCCTCACGTACCGCTGTGAATTCTTCAACAGCACGAATCGGGCAATTTTCAATGCCCCTGATCTGTCCCCGACGTCATCGACGTTTGGCAAGATCACCGGCCAGGCAAATACCCCTCGTCGGATTCAGATGGCTTTACGGTTAGTGTTCTAGCTATTGTCCGCAGATTACTCAGGTTGTTTGTGCTGTGTTATCTGCGCTAATCTGCGTCATCGGCGCGTTGGAATGTCCGCAGATGACGCAGATGCACGCAGATAAAACCAACTGCAAACTAATTTGCGTCATCGGTGGATAAGTGTTCTGCGCGACAACATTAGCGCAAGGAACCCAATTCCACTCATCGCCAATGTTCCAGGTTCTGGAATGGAATTCAGACTGGTGAGTAACGTTGCCTGGTTGATGGCGAAGTCTGTACTCACGCCATTGACCGCCAGAGATATGGAAACAATATCAGCCAAATTGCTATAAACACCAATAAAAGGGGCCGTATTGTCACCTCCGCCTGCCGAAGAAGTTCCATTCACGAAGACTGTTCCGAAGCTGACGTTGCCAGCTCCAAAAGCAGTTAGCGAAGCAGTGAACGGTCCGCTATCAGCGCGTTGAATTTGGAACCCAATGCCTTGAATGGGGATTGAAAAAGTTAGCGCCATGGGGCTGCTGTTGAAGCTGGTCCAAAGCAGAACATCGCCAGGAGAAAAGTTTCCGTCCCAAAAACTGCCTTCCACTTCGATTAGAAAATTCGAAGTCCCAGTGGCGATGATGGCAGTGGTTGTAATGGAACTTGGGGTGGATGTTCGAACATAGGGGCTGGGAACGGAACTGCCTGTTTCATCAGCCGCTGTTCCCCAATCAACAGTGTCAATAGGGCCAAGCGCATTCAGGCCGGAACGGGTTCCGACGTAAGTGATGATGGTGGCATCAGCAGCACTTGCAAGCAGTAAAAACAGTAGACTTTGGGGGAGAATACGCAACGAACACCTCCGGGAAATTGTGCAACTTGGCCAGCTTTAATGCTGATCTTTCTGTTGATCACTATAAGTAATGGTACCAGGACTGTCAACGGTTCTTGACGCATCCAGATTATTCAGAGCGCCATCTACAGGTTATTCACTATCAAATGTTGTATAAATCAAACCAATCCATTTAAGCTGGCGACAAAATTGACGAGAGATTTCCTTGATCCGTAGTTTGAAAACGAATCAGGGGCGGAATCGTCTGCCCCACTTTCACAAGACCTGGAGTTGTGTTGGTGGGGCAGGCATTCAGCCTACCAAGCCCGCCCAGCGGGCTTTTTTCACACCTTCGAGTGCTTGGAAAAACTATCCGACATTGGGCATCCCGTCCTGTCCTTCTGTAAATCTGAATGCTGCCGCTCTATGATATTTTCAACACTTCGGGATTCAGGTTAATCAATTCAGAATCCCTAAGCACCTTCAACATTCACCTGGACGAACCCGTCCCTTTCCGTGAAGTCAAAGTGGATGGGCAAAAACTTTTCAATGACGCTGCTATTCGTCCGCGCATGCAAATTGATTTTCATGGCAGTGAACGATCCGCCACCTGCCAAAGCCATTGGAAGCAGTAGCTGATCCGTTAAATGTTCGCCTGCTGATGCCTTGGATACTAAGTATTCCTGTGCATCCCGAGCAGCATCGCTACCCACCTTTTCCGCACTCACTCCAATGACACCAAACGCGGTAAAAAACTCAGTAACTTTGGCAGTGGCAATTTCTACCATCAACACGTTGCCTGGGCCAGCCGATTCACGGGTGGCTTGAATAACGTGTGTTTCCGGACCCCAATTCAGAATTGTGGATGCAGCATCAGCTTCGCGTTGGGCAATCTGCCTTTTCAAGTTTGCAACAACTGCAATCACACGACGCGAAGTGATTTCACCGCGCTCAGGAAGGTGCAGATGCTCGAGCGATTCCACTGGTTGGATATCAGCAGAAAAGCGACCACCGCCCGCTGGATAAAAGCCGTAACGTTCCAGCTTGAGTTTAATTCCAGGTCCCATGCGCTCCACCAACGGGACATAGGTTCGCTCCAAAAATTCATAAGGTGGTGCGGCAGAATTGTGCGTTCCCCCCTCAATTACAACTCGACTGGGACCTGACGCCAGCATCAACGCGGGCAGTACTGTCTGGAATACCAACGTGCCGCTGCCCGCCGTGCCGACAGCAAAATGATACTCGCCTGCTTGAACTTTACCGGGTGAAAAAGTAAGTGTCGTGGATCCCAGCGTGGCCCCATCCACCGTTGCTCCACTTACTTCCGCCGCCGCCAGGACCGCTGTCAAATGCTGACGCAGCAGCCCTGGTTTTTTACGACCGGCTCGGATGTTTTCAATCTGGAACGATTTTCCTGTGACCAGCGCAAGGCTCAGCGAAGTACGCAAAATCTGTCCCCCGCCTTCACCAACTGACCCATCGATCCGAATCATGATTCCTCACCTGTTTCCTTAAACCTAGAAACGGCAGTTGAATCACAGCAGACCTCTGCAAGCGACTGATAAGGTTAACTGTGTCAAGCAAAAAAACGAACAAGGACGTTCACCCAAAA
>JAYWBH010000752.1:0-3142 GCA_043781815.1 Bryobacterales bacterium
TGGCTACATGTTGAATAGGCAATTTACATGGTGAGCTCCTTTCATCTCACTAGATCAGCCAGGCTTTGCCTGGCGCACCTGATGGACGCCGATGCACGCTGGTAACACAATTCTGGCTTTACCTACGCCCTAATATTCGTACGGCCAGTGGGGCTTGGCGAACAATCCACCATCTACATAAATTGTCTGCCCGGTAATGAAACTGGAGTAATCGCTGGCCAGAAAAGCAACCGTCCGTGCTACATCCACAGGCTGCCCCACGCGACCCATTGGAGTGGCTTTGGCCCAGGTAGCTGCGTAATCGCCCGCCTCAAGCTTAGTTCGTTCAATCTCCACCGCTCCTGGTGCCACACAATTCACCCGAATTCCAAGTGGGCCCAACTCCACCGCAGCCACCTTTGTAAATTGTTCTATGCCGCCTTTGCTTGCCGTATAGCTGCTGAGCATGGGAAACGCTAATTTATTGCAACCTGAACCGATATTAATAATTGCACCCCCGCCATGCTCCTTCATGCTCGCAGCGGCGCGCTGCGTTGCCAGAAAGCAGCCTTTCAAGTTTGTATCCATCACCCGATCCCATTCCTGCTCATTTAAGTCGAGCAATGCTTTCCAGGTTTGCGACCCAGCGTTGTTCACCAGGATGTCCAACTTAGGAAAATGGCGAAAACATTCAGCAAATAGATGATCGATGGCAGCAGCATTGCCCACATCGGCTTGCACGGCGAAGGCTCGTCGACCCAAATTACGAATTTCAAGCACAGTGGATTCGGCACCGGCCTGATCGGAATTGTAGTTTACAATCACGTCACAACCAAGGCGCGCCAGTTCCAGTGCGATGCCTTTACCTATGCCTTTGCTTGCACCGGTAACCAGTGCGATCTTGTTTTCCAGATGGATAGTCATGCTGTAACAAAATTATAGTTGCCCCGCAGAGGATTTCGAAGCACACTGAAGTTTCCGGCTAAAATTTTAGACTTTGTCAAAGCGAGAGGTAAACCAGGAATTGAGTACTGTAAAAGTGATCGAACCGACGAACTTGGACCCCACAGAACGATGGACTGTGACCGATGCGTCGGAAATGTATGATGTGAATGCCTGGGGTAAGGGTTACTTCAGCGTTGGAGCCAATGGTCACTTATGGGTGCATCCGGGCAAAGAAGTGGCCAGATCTATCGACCTGAAAAAGTTGGTCGATACTTTGGTGCTGCGCGGCATCAACCTTCCCATTCTGGTGCGCTTCGGAGAAATTCTGAAGCATCGCATTGGGGAATTGAACCAGGCGTTCAAATCCGCTATTAACGAAAACGGCTACAAAGGCGAATATTGCTGTGTGTTTCCCATCAAGGTGAACCAGCAGCGTCAGGTTGTAGAGGAAGTTTTCGAATACGGTCGTCCTTACGGGTTCGGTCTGGAAGCAGGTTCCAAGCCGGAATTGCTGGTGGTGTTGGGCTTGGCCGATAATAAAACGCCCATTATCTGCAATGGCTTCAAAGACGAAGAATATATTGAACTGGCCATGATGGGTTGCAAGATTGGGCGCCGCATCACGCCGGTGGTGGAAAAGTTCACTGAGCTGGAATTGATCATCAAGCATGCGGCCAAGTTGGGCGTTCGGCCCTCCATTGGGATTCGTGTGAAATTGGCGGCACGGGGCTCCGGACGCTGGAAATCATCGGGCGGGTATCGTTCCAAGTTCGGTTTAACGGTAAGTGAAGCGCTGAAGGCGTTGGATCGGTTAAAGGCCGAAGGCATGGGCGATTGCCTGGAGTTGCTGCATTTCCATTTAGGCAGCCAAATCACAAATATCCGGCAAATCAAGCAAGCCGTGATTGAAGCGGCTCGGGTGTATGCGGAGATGAAGAAAAGCGGCGCCGGGTTGAAGTATCTGGATGTTGGCGGCGGGTTGGGCATTGACTACGACGGCTCGCAAACCGATTTTGAATCGAGTGTGAACTATTCTTTGGAAGAGTATGCAAACGACGTGGTGTATCACATTCAAAATGTTTGTGACGACGCTGAAGTGCCGCACCCGACCATTATCAGTGAAAGCGGTCGGGCTGTTGTGGCGTATCATAGTTGCCTGTTGTTCAATGTTCTTGGGGTAACTGGATTTGGGGATCACGATGTTCCAACGGAGATTCGTGAAGATTTTGAGCAGCCACTGATCGACATGGTGCATACCTACAAAGCTTTGACGGCCAAGAATTTATTGGAAAGCCATCACGATTCGCAACAGTCCTTGGATTCGGCGTTAAACATGTTCAGCCTGGGCTTTCTATCGCTGGAACAACGCAGCTTGGCAGAGAATTTGTATTGGAATATTTCGCGTCGAATTCTGCAAATCGGGAAGACGCTGGCTTTTTTCCCGGAAGAGTTGGAAGGCTTAGAGAGTCTACTTTCCGATACGTTTTTCTGCAATTTTTCGTTGTTCCAAAGTATGCCCGATAGCTGGGCCATCAAGCAGCTATTTCCGGTGATGCCGATTCATCGGCTGGATGAAAAACCCACCCGGCACGCTGTTTTAGGGGATATTTCCTGCGATTCCGATGGGAAAATTGATCGCTTCATTGACCGTCGTGACGTGAAGCATACGCTTGAGTTGCATCAATTCACTGGTCAGGATTATTTCCTGGGGGCATTCCTGGTGGGAGCTTATCAGGAGATACTCGGCGACTTGCACAATCTTTTGGGCGATACAAATGCGGTGCATGTGAACTTAACGGAATCCGGTGAAATTCAACTGGATCACGTGATTCAAGGGGACACAGTGCGCGAGGTGCTGGAGTACGTCCAGTTCGATTGGAAGCATTTGGTTGAGGCGTACCGGAAGGATTTAGAGATCGCCGTGCGGGAAGGGAAGTTAGGGTATGAAGAGGCTGGTCGGCATCTGCGATTTTATGAAGAGGGGATGCATGGGTACACGTATCTGGAAAGTGTGGAGCCTTAAACCTGAATTCCGAAGTTAGTGAATGCTGCCGCTTTGAGACAGTTTTTCAGAGATCGGAATGAAAACTTCGCTCGCAAACGAGCTGGCAGGCGGAATCGCCCAATGCCACTTAGTTTTCCCAAATCCCTGTAGAATCTCCAACCTTCGTTGGGATAACCTGTGGCTCCCTGGCCTGGATTGTTGTTATCAGCGTTC
>JAYWBH010000753.1:0-9507 GCA_043781815.1 Bryobacterales bacterium
GTTTCACGGGTAATCGGAATTCCAGTTCCAACACTGGTTGCGGTGACGGAAGCACCGGGCAAGATGGCGTCGGAGGGATCTTTAATTGTTCCCTGAATGGTCCCGCTAGCACCCACTTGAGCAATGGCCGGTGCAACAGTTAGAATCGTCGCCAAAACTGAGTAATAAATTCGCATGGTTCCCCTCATCCATAGCCTTGGTTGAAGAATCAGTTGTGCTTGCATACAGGACTCGCGCAAAGGTAACTCAACCCGATAGGCAACTACATTCTGTGCTTCAGGCGCAAACCCAACTCCAAAACACACTACAGTAACCGCTTAAGTAAGTCAAGCTCTGTATTCATAAGCGAGCGCAAACCACATCGAACGTCGCACCCCAGTATTCCTAATACGGCTACTACCGTGACGTCCTGACGCGGTAAAGTAGATTTATGAGGCGCAATTTTTTCCTCGCCGGCTCGCTGACCATGATGGTCGCGGCCTGTTTTGCTGCAACCCCTGAATTGAAACACGTGCGGAGGGTCTACTTCTTACAAATGACCAGTGGCATGGATCAATATCTTGCCCAACATTTGATCAAGGGCAACACCCTGGAAGTAGTCACTGATCCGGCACTGGCCGACGCCATTTTCTCTGACCGCATTGGGGAGAGCCTGGAACAAAAGTGGGCCGAAGTGTATCCTCCGCCCAAGCCCGTTGAAGAAGAGAAAAGTGATGCCGACAAAGTTAAAGACAAAGATACAGATAAAGACGCAGACAAGAAGAAAGAAGCGGCCATGATGTCTTCCGGTGCGGTGCGCGGTGCTTCCACTTGGGGTCGCGGTAGAGGCAACATATATCTAATTGACCGCAAATCGCGGGTGGTGATTTGGTCGGCCTACAACAAGCCGAAAAATTCCACAGCACGGGAAATGGATCGCACTGCCAATCGGGTGATCGGACATTTGAAGAACGATCTGGGCATGAAGACTATGTCGGTTAAGCAGTAGAGTGGTGTCCACTAAATGACGGTTGCTCTGACTTATAAAAGAAGTAGGGTGGGCATGGCGATCCTCATCCCGATGATGTTTGCCCTAAATCTGCAAGCGCAAGGAACAGGTGCCCGCATCGATGCTAAACGGGCGCAAAAAGCTTTTGCCGATGGTCAAAAAGCGTTGGAAGCCAACAAGACCAACGACGCAATTGAGGCGTTCACCACAGCCATTCTCTACGATGCTGAAAACGCCGCAGCATACCTGCAACGCGGTCGGGTTTACGCCAAGTTGAAGCAGCCGGAAAAGGCTTTGGCAGATTATGCCGAAGCAATCAAACGCAATCCTAAAGATGGCGACGCCTATTTTGAACGCGGCTCGCTGTATTACGGCATGAATCAATATGCCTGGGCTATAGAAGATTTTGATCGCGCAGAAAAGAATAAAATTGAAACCCCAACGCTATACAATACCCGTGCCGCCGCCCAAGCAAAGTTAGAACACTTTACCGAATCCATGGAAGATTATGGCAAAGGAATCAGACTGCGCTTGGACAATCCAGAACCCTACAAAGAGCGGGGTATGGTGCGCTTATCCATGGGTGAATATCGCGACGCTGTGGACGATTTTACCCGTGCCCTGGAGTTCCGCCCCAGTTGGACCGCCATGTTGGTGGAACGAGGATTCGCCCATGGCCAGTTAGGCAGTTTTGACCGTGCCATTGCCGATTTGACCAACGCCATTGAGCGCGAACCTAACAACGGACGTGCTCTGTTTTTGCGGGGAGAAGCGTATAAGCGCGTGAACCGTTGGCAGGATTCTATCAATGACTTAGAAAAAGCAATTGCATTGAATCCTAAGGACGCCAACTTATACATGGCCCGCGCCGGTTCCTTTGTACCCTTGCAGCGCTATGAAGATTCGTTACGAGATCGTTCAGAAGCTATCCGTTTGAACCCTACAAATCCCCGGGCGTATATTGCAAGAGGTGGTTCTTATCATCAGATGGGAAAGCATCAGGAAGGATTGGCCGATAGAACCAAAGCCATTGAACTTGCTCCTGATTTAGACGAGGGTTGGCTAGCTCGTGGTAGTGCGTATTACTTACTCGGCAATTACGAAAAGGCAGTAAGTGACTTGAGCGTAGCGACGCGTTTGTCGCCAGGAAATCGTGAAATAACAGTTATTTTGGAACGATCACAGCTAAAGTTGGCCGAATCAAAGTTGCCGCCGAAGCCCGTTGAAATCGCGGTAGTGGCCCCTCCGCCCGTTGTTACTCCGGTTGTTACTCCGGTTGTCGTTCCCCCGTCACCTGTGGTGCTCACACCGCAAGAAGCGCTAGTAGACAAACCTGATCCGCAACTTCCAACACCCAAGCCGCCAGTGTCCAAGCCCCAGCCCGTAATCGTAATCCCAGTGCCTGCCGCTCCCAAGAAACTGCCCAAGGTAGTTCCACCACCTGTGTCAATGACGGTGGACAATCGCGCGGCTGAAGAGTTAGCTGCCCTTGGTCGGGAGTATGTGGCCAAGGCACGCTTTATTGAAGCAATCGACGAACTGAATAAGTCAATTGCCAAGAATCCGAAGGCTTCCACAACTTACAATGTACGTGGTTATGCCCGGATGCGTTTGCGGGATTATCAAGGTGCCATTGACGATTTCAATAAGGCATTGGCTCTGAATCCGAATTATCCGAACGCAGTAAGAAACCGTGCAGCAGCAGTGCGAGCTCTGGCCGGCGGAGTAACTCGCCCAAATTAACAAAGGGGATATTATGACGTTTCTGAAGGCTCTGATCGTAACAGTTTTCACGCTGACTCTATCGGCCCAGGCGGCCGATATCAGTGGCAAGTGGTCGGCTGAATTTGAGACACAAATTGGTGTCCAGAAGTACACGTATGTCTTCAAAGTAGACGCTGGAAAGCTTACAGGTACGGCCACCGGACCGCAGGGTACGGCGGAGGTGCAAGAAGGTAAAGTCAGCGGAGATGCCGTTACATTCGTTGAGATGATCAACTACCAGGGCCAAAGCATCCGCATTGAATATAAGGGAACATTGGCTGGCGATGAAATCAAGTTCAACCGCCAAGTGGGTGAATTCGCCACAGAAGAACTATTGGCCAAGCGGGCGAAATAGCCTAGTTGGCTGATAGCTGAAACCAGCCGCCAGCAAGAGGCGTCCATAAGTCCTAGTGGAAAGAGTGGACAATGTGATTGCAAGAATTTGGGACGATCCGTTCCATTTTCTTATAACTGGCTTCAATTGGAAAACAGCCCTATGGAGCGCCTTCCTTAGATCACTCGTATATTGCGCCATATTAGTACAAGGCGGTTGGCGCACAGCCATTGTCGCCATGTCTGCTGAGGCCCTATTTCGCATTTTGGTGAGCGGTCTGTTCGGATCCATCATGCAGGCGTTTCGCAACGCACAGCCGCAGTGGCGGGCATTTTTCTTGAGCGCAGTGCTCCTTCCAGGCATGGTCCAAATCGCCGAAGCTTGGTTGCATTGGTCACTGGGAACTCCAAGATTTTTGATCACCACTGCCGCATCAATTGTCATGACTATCCTGGCTGGGCTCTTCCAGTGGCACGCCATGCGTCGCGGAGCAATGTTAGTGGGTGAACAATCCCTAACGGTTGCTGAGGAAATGAGGGCAATCCCAGGATTGCTGGGAAGTTTCCTGTTTGGCTGGGCACGGCTCACTTAAACACACTTGCACATTTTTCCGAGCCTGCTATATTGACCGGTATGCTTCCTCTGAAATTCGTCTTGCTTGTTACATTGCCCCTTTTAGCAACAGCAGGAGTTGCCGATCATCCAGAAGTGAAAGGTGCCGAGCGTCTGTTTGAAAGTTGGCTCAATGGTCAAATGGCGCAACGTGGCCTTCCGGGTATCGCCATTGCTGTGGTGCATGATCAGGAACTCCTCTGGTCACGCGGCTTCGGAATGGCCGATGTACAAGCCAAGGTAGCTGTAACTCCAGCAACAAAATTCCGTATGGCTTCGCATAGCAAGCTGTTCACCGCGACTGCCATCATGCAATTGCGCGATGCAGGAAAAGTTCGTTTAGATGATCCGGTGGCTATGTACCTTCCTTGGTTTCAAATTAAAGGGACCGAACAGGACGATCCGCCAATCACCATTGAAGAGTTACTAACGCACAGTTCCGGACTTTCCCGTGAAGCCGGTCCACACTGGTCCAATTACGAATTCCCTACTGCCGCTGAAGTGCGCAAGTACATTGAACAGAACCCCTCAATCTATTCACCTGAAGTGCGTTTCAAATATTCCAATTTGGCCCTAACAATTGCCGGTATGGTAGTGGAAGCAATTTCCGGTGAGACTTACGCTGGCTACGTAACAAAACACATTTTTGAACCTTTGGGGATGAATGATTCAAGCGTTGACCAAAACGTGGCGGGCCTTGCTGTCGGCTACGGAAGGCGCATGCCTGACGGCTCCCGGACAACATTGCGGTTCATTGATGCTCGTGCCATGGGTGCCGCAACTGGCATAACATCCACCACTGAGGATATGGCGAAATTTGTTTCCTTACAATTTCGTACAGGCAAGGTGGGTGGAGCGCAGATTTTGAGCACTGGCGCATTACGATTAATGCATCGTGTCCGCATGCTGGAAAATAATTGGACCCGAGGCAATGCCATTGGATTTGCAGTAAGTCGAGAAAAAGAGAAAGTGTATGTCGGCCACGGCGGAAGTTATCCCGGCTATAAGACGCAAACGCTGATTCAACTGGATGACAAGGTGGGCGTGATTGTACTTTCCAATGGGGATGATTCTGCACCGAACGATATCGCCCTCCACCTGATGCAAACCGTCGGTAATGCCGTCGCCAAAGCAGCGCAGGATAAGCCTAAACAGGCAGTCTGGGAACCTGCTTGGAGCAGATTCGCCGGTCTCTATCGAAGTGTCGGCGGGGAACAAGCAGTGGTGGAATTAAACCAACGACTGGTGATCATCAATCCGCTTGGGCCTAATCCCGAAGAACAGATGCAATTGATTCCACTGGGCGGCGGATTTTT
Organism: Bryobacterales bacterium; assembly: GCA_043781815.1. Taxonomy (GTDB): domain Bacteria; phylum Acidobacteriota; class Terriglobia; order Bryobacterales; family Bryobacteraceae; genus JANXSF01. The sequence continues at coordinate 5,015 of JAYWBH010000753.1, forward strand.
TCGATTAGAAAGTGCAACCGGCGGATCAGCAGTAGGTGAAGTAGTGCGCTTTGCAGAAGAGAACGGCAAGGTAGTCCGAATGTACATCGGCGGAAGTTTTCTGCAGCGCGCGGAATAACTTCAGTCCCCCACGGCTGATATAATCCGGTCAGTGGAATAATTCATGATCAAACGGCTAGCCCATGTTGTGCTGAGTGGCTGGTGGGTGACTTTTGGGCTTTGCGCACAATCACCTGTCTCCTACCAGAAAGAGATTGAGCCGGTGCTGAAAAAACAGTGCCTTGGCTGCCATATGGCGCAAAACAAGCAGGGTGGGCTGCTGCTTAGCTCCTATTCTGATTTTCAAAAGGGCGGTGCCAAAGGTCCAGGGTTCACCAATGTGGTGGGGTACATTTCTGGCGAACGTCAACCCCGCATGCCTTTTGGGGGCAAGTCGCTTCCCGATGAAACCATCGCCACCTTCCGACGCTGGGTTGCCGAAGGATCTAAAGATGATTCCGCTTCAGGCCCAGCCGAGGTCAGCAAATCGCATCAGCCTGCCCTTTACACGGCCCCTCCCCTGGTAATGGCCATCGCCTTTTCACCTGATGGAAAACTGCTGGCGGTGGCTGGGTATCGTGAAATCTTGCTCCATGAATACGGCGGCAAGTTGCTTGCCCGATTGCCGGGCATTGCCATGCGCATTCATAGTCTGGCATTTTCGCCCGACGGCAAACGGTTGGCAGCAGTTGGTGGCGATCCAGCAGAGCGCGGTGAAATGCAGATTTGGGACGTTGCTTCTCGCAAGCAAACGGCCAGCATAGTTACGTCGAACGACACTTTTTTCGGAGTATCATTCTCACCCGATGGCACCAAAATCGCCTTTGCTGGTGCAGATAAATCAGTGCGCCTTTACGATGCGGAAACAGGCAAAGAGATCCGCAAAATGGATCATCACGAAGAATGGGTTTTCGGTACAGTGTTCGGGATAGATGGAAAGCGTCTGGTGAGTGTGAGCCGTGACCGCGCAGCCAAACTTACTGAAGTGGATACCGGGCGTTTTATTGAAAATGTGAACTTGCTGCGCGAGCCATTGACCGCTGTTACCAGGCATCCGAAGAAAGATTGGATCGCCTTGGGCGGTGCTGAACGCATTCCATACTTATACAAATTAGACAGGCCTCGGGCCATGCGCATTGCCGACGATTCCACCTTAATCCGCAAGTTCGATAAACAGGACGGACCTATTTTGGCATTGGCTATTTCTCCCGATGGGCAATTGCTGGCGGTGGGATCGGAAGTGGGCGACGTGCGCATTTACAATTTGGAAACAGGCGAATTGAAGGGTAAGTGCACTGGTCATGTCGGCGGCATTTATACCTTGGTATTTCATCCATCCAGCAAGGAATTACTGACCGCCGGCTTTGATGGCATGGTGCGCAGTTACGATGTTTCGGGTAATCTGCTGAAAGCTTTTGCGCCAGTGCCTTTGGAAAAAACTGCTGTTGCGAGGAATGACTAATGCGTTGCCTGTTCCCCTTATTGCTACTAGCCTCCGCAGCCTATGCGCTGCCTCCGGTGATCCGCGAAATCTATCCGCATGGGGCCGAACGTGGGCATACCGTTGAAGTGAAGCTGCGTGGCGATGGCTTGCTGATGGGCATGCGCTTGAAAAGCGGTGTCCCCGGTACCGCATCCCGATTGAACCCACCGCTGGACTTAATGCGACCGGGCTCAGAATTGCCGTTTTTGTTGACTATTCCTGCCGATGCACCAGTGGGGCTGTATCCGCTGCGGTTGATCAGCGACGATGGCATGTCCAATGTAATGCTGTTCGCCATCAGTGATCTGCCAGAGAGTGAAGAAAACGAAACGGCGAAACCGAAAGAGTTGAACAATTCACTTGCGACAGCGGAAAAGATGATTATTCCAGGAGTCATGAACGGAACCCTGACCAGTGGCGATGAAGACTACTTTGCATTTGATGTGAAAGCAGGGCAGAAGTTGGTGTTTGAAGTGGAAGCGCGGCGGGCTGGTTCGGCATTAGATCCGGCGATTGAAATTTACGATGCAGCCAGTAAGTTAGTTGCTAAAAACGACGATGGCGCAGGCGTTGACCCGCGGATGGAAACAACATTTGCCAAAGCGGGCACTTACAAAATCCGTGTGCATGACACTCGCTATAGCGATCAGATCCAGAATTTCTATCGTCTGAAAATCGGCAGTTACGCCTATGCTGAGGCAATGTTCCCATTGGGGGCAAAGCGCGGTTCAACAGTGAATGTGGAACTGGTGGGTGGCAATTTAGCGACACCTGTGAAGGTGAAGGCCGTGGCAAATAGCGGCAGTAACTATTCCATGTTGCGTCTGGCGAACTCATCCAGCTTACCGCTTCCCTTTGTGTGGAGTGAACTGGACGAGGCGTTCGAACCGGGTCCTCTGAAACCAGGCTCCGTGATGAACGGTCGCATTAGCAAACCCGGTGAAGTGGATAAATTTCAAATGACAGTGAAGCCTGGCGAAGAGTGGGTTTTTGAAGTGAAGGCGGCATCCCTGGGAACTTCTAAGCTGGATGCGCTGCTGACGATTTTCGACCAAAAGGGCAAGAAATTGGCCTCGCGGGACGACATTGAAAATTCTGATCCCACCCTGCCATTTACTATTCCCGAAGGTGTAACTCAATTGACAGTTGCCGTGGAAGATGTGCAGGGCAACGGCGGCGCGGCTTATGGCTATCGCCTGGAAGTACGCAAAGAGTCGGCCGATTACACCCTCACCCAATTGACACCGTTTGTGAACGTACCCGCAGGCGGAACATCCCAAATTTCAGTATTGATGCAGCGGCGGGGATATGAAGGTGGCGTGAAGTTGAGCGTGGAAAATCTTCCGCCCGGTTTCAGCGTCGCTGGCGGGCATATACTTCCTGAGGCTGCAGCGCAAAACTTTCTGGAAGAAGGCGCGGCCTATCGGCAGTCCACCGGAGTCTTAACCATCACTGCGGAAGCGGGTTTGAAGTATGACTTTGTGGACCTGCAAATTTCCGGCACCTCTGACAACGGCATGAAGCGCATTGCCCGTGGTCCCGGTATGGTTGTCTTCCCAAAAGGGAATCGGCAAAAGGCCTTCGTTGCTCCGTGGCTTGAGTTCAATTTGCCCATGGCAGTTTCAAAAGCGCTGCCAGTGACTTTGGCGGCAGGAAGCCCGCTGGTGCGGATCAGCCAGGGCGTGGAATACACGCTATCCTACAAAGCCAATTTGAAAGCCGGAGCCAAGACCAATGGCAAGATCAACAACACCACTGCGGCAAAGATCGGTAATTTGCGCATCTTAAAAGGTGCTCAAGAAGCCAGCAGCATTTTGGTGAATACAAATTTCTCCACACCCATCACCACGTTCGACATGTTGCTTGAAACGCAGGCCGATATTGACGGTCGGCTGGTGCCCATCTATTCCCCGGCGATTGAGATTGAAGTGGCCCAGGGATTTCAGATGAAGGTGGATACCACCAATCTGAAGCTGACTCCAGGCGGCAAGATGCAGTTGAAAGGCTCCATTTGGCGTGACTTCACCTTTGAAGGTTCCACAGTGAAAATTGCTGCGGCTGACTTACCCGAAAATGTAACTTGCCCGACGGTGGAGTTATCCGATACGGAAACAGCATTCACACTTACTTGTGAAGCCAGCGCGCAAGCTACGACAGGCAAATACGACATTCGATTGACGGGCACAGCTCCCGATACTGGCCGCAAGGCCAAGGCCGAATACAAGATTCAGGATATTGACGCCAAACTGGTGATAGCCGGTTCGGCACAGGCGGCGAGGTAACTTCATGATTCAACGTTCAGCGCTTTTATTTCTAACCGTGGTTGCAGCAACAAGGGCTACTGCGGCACCGCTTTCTTTTGTTAAAGACATTATGCCCGTGTTGAATAAAGAGGGCTGCACTTCCGGCCCTTGCCATGGCGGCGCTAAAGGCAAAGCAGGCTTTAAGCTAAGCCTGCGTGGCTATGACCCGGAGTTTGATTACCGCGCCATCATGCACGATCTTTCCGGTCGTCGCTTTAATCGCACGGAACCTGAAAAGAGTTTAGTGATCCTGAAGCCCACCATGGGCGTTGCGCATGGCGGTGGTTTGCGCTTCGATACCGATTCTGAATATTACAGGCAGTTGCTGCAATGGATGCGGGAAGGGGCAGTGTTTGGCGACCCCGTATCGGCCACAGTTACTAAATTAGACGTAGAACCAGCGGAGATTTTTGTACCCAAAGCGGGTCCAGCCCAGAAGATGAAAGTGGTGGCCCACTTTGCCGATGGCAGTCAGCGCGATGTTACTAAGTTGGCCCAATACAACTCCAGCGTTCCGCAAACTGCTGAAGTGGAAGAGAGCGGTGAGGTAAAAACAATCCGCCAAGGCGAAGCCGCCGTAATGGTTCGTTATGAAGGAAAGTTGAGTGTGGTTCCGGTTACCGTACTTGCTGGCAAAACAGGTTTCAACTGGGCCAATGCCGGTGAGA
>JAYWBH010000754.1:0-3135 GCA_043781815.1 Bryobacterales bacterium
TTCTTCAAGGTTTTCATTTTTTGTATTCTCTCCCATTTGCAGCGATATATTTTCGCCGCTGTAAGAAAGTTATCATCGAGAATCGTTCTCACAAATTGGCAAAAGCCCCTAGTTTGGACTACGAAACTCCTAAGAACTGACCCCAGTAGTATGAAGATTGCTTTAGTTTGGGTGCTATAAGGGCGTCACGAACCAGATATGGATGCTTGTGACATTGCACTACCAACTTTTGAGAAGATCGTGCTGATATTCACGGAGACTTCCGGCATGATGGCCCCGGCCGCAACAGCTACAAAACCGGCCATCAGTGCATATTCAATCAAATCCTGGCCTTTGGTGTTTCGCAGTAGCCCGTTATGGAGGCTACGGAAGAATGTTGTTAAGTGGGTCATGGGGGTTTCCTTGTGCGCTAAAAATTGCCTGCAACTAGAACTTACCATCTCCTAGGACTACGGGAAATACTCATATCCACTTAGTTTGTGAGAAGAAATATGGACCTTCGTACTAGAGTGCACCCTAAGTTTGTTAAAAAATACGAAGTGCAAGGGTCGTTTAAAATGCAAAAAGGAAGGTTGAGCTGGATAGCTCTTCCTTCCCTTAACAGGCCCTATACTGTCCCTTAGAATGCCAAAAGTATTCTACACTGTCCCTTAACTTACGATCCAGATGTTGCTGCTCGGGACATGGAACTGCCCACTTTCGAAAAGATGGTGCTAATATTTGTGGAAACGTTGGGCATGATGCTTCCCGCTGCTACTGCTTACGAAACCCGCCATTAACGCATATTCAATCAAGTCTTGGCCCCTTTTTGTCCCGAAATATCTCCCATTTCTGAAACAACTTCACGGCCACTATCCGATAGTAATTTCCTCTCATCAATGTTTCTCCCCATTTGAAATTAACATTTTTCCGATTTTCAGCCTATACGAACAAAGCCTGAGTGCGGGTACACGTTTGAAACTCAAATGGGACTGGCGTACTACGAAAGCTCATTGCCGCAACAACTTGTCCAGTTCATCGGCGATCTGTGGCAATCGATCTGGATTCCTTAGAAGATTGCGTATCCCCAATTCCTTGAACTTTTCGTAGAACAGGTCCACAGCCGTATACGCCGCAGCGTAGGACAACTGGGCATGCTCTGTGCTCATTCTGGACCACGTTTGGCTCATTCGATTCAGCTTGGGGAGCGTATTGGCACGGGCAGCCTCGTGCACGTGGAGTTTGGCCGTAGGGGACAACGGAAGGCCGGATAGCTTTTGAGCCAGCCCTTCATGCAGCCAGGCTGGCCATGGACCGATGTTGGCCAGGCAGGCGTGGACAATTTCGTGGGAAAAGGTGCGACGGGTATCTTCGCCAATTCCTCCCGGTTCCAGCAATGCCACCCGGATACGACCATCAAACTGTCCCACCGCCCACTCTGCGGCATCGGAGGTCTTTTTGTAATCCACCAAATTTTGAGCGATCGCCGTAAGCCGCTCGCTGGTATTGCAGCCCAGCTCATCGGAAATTCGCACGTACTCGCGGTCGATTAATTCCAGCAATGCATGAGCATCGGTTTCCGACATCACCCCAGGCAGGTAACGGAGCTGGGCCTTGGTTCCAATCAGCGTTTTCATCGTTCGGGCGGTCCCAAACTCGCGGATCACTTTCTTGTAGAGGGCTTCCAGAGCGGGATCTTTTTCCAAATCCAGAGAGTCTTTTAGATAGGCGACGGCACTTGTCAGATCATCTGCCCGGTAGGCGGCAAGCCCTGTAAGAGCAAGCAATTTGGGATCTAAGGGAGTCTTTTTTAACTCTTCCTTTTTTAACTCTGCTTCAAGCAATTCAAACGCTTGCTGTGGCTGGTTCACGCTGAGCAACTGAATCGCCTTGTTCACGTTAGCCGATGCGTTGGCTGGTGCGTCTACGGGCGGTGGACCCAGTCGTGCAGCACCAGCCCCAATGCTAGGAGCAGCCCGACGCTCATTTTCCAATCGATCAGCCCCGGCGATGGCCGCCGCTGGCAAAAATCCGAACCAATTCTTACCCTGGTGCCGAATGTTGACAAAGTAGCAACCCTGAATGCCGGAACGGATTTCAACCGAGGCACCGGCGGGCAGTACGTCAATGACGGCGTCGCCCGGTTCACATCCCTTCTTCAACTCAGTGTTTTCCAGTTTGACCGTTTGTGTCCAAGCAAAGCTAGCGCCTAGCAGCGCAACAAACGCAATGGTTCCGAAACGGGTCCCCATACCTATGATGCTAAGCCAGAACAGGGTGGTAATGCTGTAAGATGTTCCTCTTATTGGGATACTAAGGTAACTTGTATTTCATTTTCATGGCTTTGACATTGGCACTTGCTGGTGCCTGATACTTGCCTGGGATGGCCGCGCTTTGCTGGCTGAAGCGGTAGGCATCGGCGATTTTCACCTTGTCCGCCTTGGGCTCACCCATTTTGAAGTTGGCCAGTCCAAGATAAAAAAGTGTCTCTGCCTTCATTTCATTATTTGTCTGAACATTGGGAAGGGCTTGACGAAGTAGCTTATCGGTTTCCTGCCATTTGTTATCCGTTGCCGCCACCAGACCCATCATCCAATAGCCGATCCCGCTTTTCAGATTGACGTTCTTTTGCCAATCCGCGTCGGACACCCCGGCTGGCTTCACCTTTGTAGGAAGCACTTCCACCAGCTTCTGGGCGTACTGTACGGCCTTCACTTTATCTTTCATGCCGTCGAAATATTGCGATGCGGCAAAAAGCAAAATGTCGTCGTTGGTCTGGTCTGTACTCAGAATCTTTTCACCCATGGCCAGCGCTCCGGCATTGTCCCCTGTTTGTTGCAGTGCCATGAACAGAAGAGGTTTGGTTTCCTTGATATATTGCGAATCGGGACTTCGCGATTCCAGTGCCTTGAAAAGTTGTAGCCGCACTTTGGGATTAGTAGATTGCAGTCCAGTGGCGTATAGCGAGTATTCCGTGTAAATATCCACTTGCTTGGAATAATCGACAAGGCGCTTCCATTCCTCAACCTCATCCTCACCTTTGGGCTGCGGCGAAGCTACCACTTTCCTGGCGATATCGGAGGTGTTGGTAGCCCATTTCAGAACCAGGCCAGCATCTTTTTTACCTTCGGCAGCTTTCAGATTTCCTTGCGACGT
>JAYWBH010000755.1:0-3129 GCA_043781815.1 Bryobacterales bacterium
TAAAGGTAAAGTGGCCCTGGTCACAGGGGCTTCCCGCGGGATTGGGGCGGCTACAGCTCGGATGTTGGGTCGCAACGGTGCATCGAAAGTGGTTCTACACTATAACGGCTACCAGCAAGGTGCTGAAGAAGTTGCTGCTGACTTAAAAGCCCTGGGTTGTGGCTCGGACCTGATCCAGGCCAATCTGACTACCGATTCAGGCATCCGCGAATTGATCGCCGCTTTGGCTTCCCTTGCCCCGGAAGTGGACATTCTCATCAATAATGCCGGGCACTTGTTGAAACGGGCGAAATTGGCAGAATTCACCATGGAAACTTACGATCAGGTGATGAATTTGAATGCAAAATCGGTCTATTTTGTGGCCCAAGCGGTGGTGCCATCCATGATCGCCAAAAAAAGTGGGTTCATTGTGAACCTCAGTTCGATTGCTGCCCGCAATGGGGGCGGTCCAGGGGCAACCATTTATGCGGCATCGAAAGCGGCAGTCGCCTGCATCACCAAAGGTTTGGCCAAAGAACTGGCCCCACACGGAATTCGCGTCAACGCAGTTTCCCCAGGCACTGTGGATAACTATTTCCACGAAAAATATTCTACCCAACAAATGCTGGATTCGGTAGTCACCATGACCCCCGCCGGTCGCCTTGGGACCAACGAAGAAATCGCCGATACCATTCAATTCCTGCTTAGCGATTCGGCAGTTTATATGCACGGCCAGACATTGGAGGTGAACGGCGGCATGTATATGGTGTAAACTAAAGATCTCATGGCAGAAGTTAACACAGCAGAAGACAAGCTTTATCAAGCCCAATACGTTGGCAGCGGAACATTTTTGATCACCAAACCGAAGCGCAGTGCTCGCAAGCGCCGCCAGCAAAGGTTGAAGAGCCCCAATCCGGGAATGCGTAAGTAATTTTTATAAGCTGATTCTTACACTTTGAAAATGCGGATCTCGGAACTGAAACTGCATCCTATCGCGGTGGCCGATGGTCCACTTCGATCCAGTTATGGTTTGCATGCGCCTTATGCCCTGCGAACCATAGTTGAAATCAAAACTACAGACGGAATCACCGGCATTAGCGAAACTTACGGCGGCGATGGCCCACTGGCGGCCCTTGAAGCTGTGCGTAGCCGCGTGGTTGGCATGGATCCCTTCCAATTGGCCAGCTTTTGGCAATACCTTGCCGCTGAAGCTGACAAAGAAAAAGCTAATGCTGCAGGCGGTCGCAGCCAAACCTGGCTGGTGCCCGGCGAAAATCCTCTCGATAAACATACTCGAACTAATGCTGCCATTGAAGTCGCTTGTCTCGACGCCATCGGCAAAGCGTTAGGTCGGCCTGTTTGCGATCTGGTCGGCGGCAAAGTGCGCGACCGAGTTCCATTTTCGGCCTATTTGTTCTACAAACACGCTGGCGGTGGGGGCATGGGTGCCGATGCCCGTGACGATGAATACGGTGAAATTTTGACACCAGAAGCAGTTGTTCGCTCCTGTCGTCAAATGATTAACCAATACGGCTTCAAAGAAATTAAGTTGAAGGGTGGCGTACTTCCTCCTGACGATGAAATCGCTGCCATCAAAGCCCTGCGTGCCGAATTTGGACCAGCTTTTCCGCTGCGAATTGACCCGAACTGTGCCTGGAGCGTGGATACTTCTGTTCGCGTAGGTCGTGAATTGAAATCGGAATTGGCAGATGGTGGTTATTTGGAAGATCCTTGCGCTGGTATGGATGGCATGGCCGAAGTTCGCCGACGCCTACTGGCAGAAGGCAACCAGACTCCACTTGCATCGAACGTGGCCACCACCTGCTTTGCCCATGTTCCAGAAGCCAAGCGCACCGATGGAGTGCAAATCATTCTGTCTGACCCTCACTACTGGGGCGGCATCCGCAGCCAACAGAAACTTTCCGATCTTTGCGAAGTGCTAGGGCTGGGTATGTCCATGCACTCCAATAATCATCTGGGTGTCAGCCTCATGACCATGGCCCATGCTGCCGCTGTTTGCCCGTCGCTCACCTATGCTTGCGATACCCACTATCCGTGGCAGACGGAAATGGATGAAGTAGTGGTGGGTGGTCGCATAAAATTTGAAAATGGTTCGGTTGTAATTCCCGATAAACCGGGTCTGGGCGTGACACTGGATTATGATCAAGTGGCCCGCGGCACGGAACGCTACAACAAGCTGCCCTATCGCAAACGGGACGATGAAGCGGAAATGCAGCAGCATGTAGATCCAACCTGGAAACGTGTTTTACCGCGCTGGTAATTTTAACTCAAGGATTTTAAAATGGTCGATCCCAAAAAGCAATTCCATGGCGTATTTGGATTTCCTGTCACGCCCTTCAAAGATGATTTATCTCTAGACCTGGGCGCGCTGGAACAGAACGTGGATTGGATGGCCAAACATCCGTTTTGCGCAATGGTGGCGACAGGCGGAACGGGTGAAGTCTACTCCATGACGCCTGAGGAATCAATTGAAGTTGTGCGGGTCACCGTGAAGACTGTGAAGGGTCGCATGCCGATTGTTGCTGGCGTTGGGTACAACACCGTGATGGCCTGCCATATGGCTAAGAAAATGGAAAAGGCCGGTGCTTCGGCACTTTTGGTGATGCCGCCCTATTACATTAATGCGCCAGAGGCCGGGATGATCGCCTACTTCAAAGCGATCAATGATGCGTGTGGATTGCCCTTAAGCTTCTACACTCGCGATTGGGCGGCGTTCACTGCCGCACAAGTAGGACGCCTTTGCGATGCGGTTCCGAATCTGAAAATGTGGAAAGACGGCCAAGGGGATATGCGCAAGTATCAACGCATCATGCAAACCATCGGCGACCGTTTGACTTGGGTCGGCGGCATTGGCGATGATTGCGCCCCTGGATATTTTGCCATTGGTTGTCAGGCTTACACGTCGAGCATTTCTAACATTTCACCGAAAATGTCGTTTGCAATCGCCGATGCCGGTTTGAAAGGCGACCGCGAAGCTATGAATGCGCTGATGGCCAAGTATGTTCATCCCCTCTATACCCTGCGCGACCGAATGAAGGGTTATGAGGTGAGCATTATGAAGTCTGCCATGGATATGATTCCCGGATTGCGTGGCGGTCCAGTACGGCCCCCGCTAGTGAACACTGCGGC
>JAYWBH010000756.1:0-3127 GCA_043781815.1 Bryobacterales bacterium
TGAGGTACCTTTTCATTATACTCACCCTGGCCGACATATATAATGGGATCAATGCGATTTTTTGCAGGCATTCTCTTCCTTGCCACAGCCTCCGCCCAGACACCTGCGCCGCCTTGGTCCAGCTTTACCGATCTGCCCAATGTCGATTGGGGTAAAGCTACCGCTTCCCAAAAATTGACTGGCCTTAAAGTACTTCGCAATATGGGTTGCACTTGCGGTTGCTCCATGAAAATTGCCCAGTGCCGTATTGAAGATCCGCCTTGTGCCCAAAGCAAAACGCTGGCCGCCATTGTCGCTACTGCTGCCGTTGAAGGGAAATCCGCTCACGACATGGAAAAGCTGGTCAATGATAGCGACCTCGCTAAACGTGCCGCTAATCGCAACCGGCTTTTATGGGACCCCGTCACCATCTCCACCGCCAATGCACCCTTCAAAGGCGCAGCCAATCCTCGCGTGACGTTGGTGGAATTCTCCGATTTTCAGTGCCCCTATTGCACCGTTGCTGTCGGCCATCTGAACACCATTTTGAAGATGTATCCGAATGATGTTCGGCTGGTGTTCAAACAGTTTCCACTAGACAATCACAAGCAGGCTCGGATGGCTGCCTGGGCTTCACTCGCCGCCCATGCGCAAGGCAAATTCTGGCAAATGCACGATCAGTTGTATGCCAATTCCCGCAGCATTACTCGGGCCAACATCACCCAATGGGCGAAGCAGATGGGGCTTGACCTTACCCGCTTCAATGCCGACCTGGATTCCGCCACAGTGAAATCACAAGTGGATCAGGATTTCGCTGAAGGCGAAAAGATAGGCGTCGATGCCACTCCTACCGTATTCGTCAACGGCAAGAAATATACCGGAGCACTGGAACCAGCCGATTTGAAAAAAGTGATTGATACTGAAATCAAGAACAGCACCAGTCCGCGTCTGTAACTCAGATTAGGGAGCATATTTCCAATGACACGCAACACATTCGCCCTTACTTTCGCAGCATTAGTATGTTTCACCGCACACGCTCAAGATGGTGCTCGCGGCCACTGGAGCGGGAAACTGGAAGACCCTAATGGTGGTGCATTAAACTTTGAAGTGGATCTGGATAAGACCGCCAAAGGCTGGATCGGCTCCATCACCATACCTGAGCAAGGCGTTTCTGGACTTGCCCTTCAAGACGTCACTTTTGAGAGCGGCACTGTCACGTTTGGCTTGTTGAAGAGCGGCGATAATCGGCCCACAGTGAAAGGCCAACTTTCCGATGATGGCAAAAGCATTGTCGGCAACATGCTGCAAGCGGGTCGTACAATTCCCCTTACATTGAAGCGCACCGGCGAAGCGAAGGTTGCTGTTCCTAAAGCCAACCCGGCGGTTTCCAGTGAACTGGCAGGCAAGTGGGAAGGCACGCTGGAAGCAGGACAATCGTTACGGCTGGCCCTGAATATTGTCAACAATAAAGATGGCTCGGTGGCTACGCTAACCAGTATCGACCAGGGCAATGTGGAAATTCCGGTGAGCAGTGTTGAGCAAAAAGATGGGAAAGTGCTGGTGAAAATCCCCATGATCAACGGCGGCTTTGAAGGTAAATTGAATCAAGAAGCAACCTCGCTTACCGGCGAATGGATTCAAAACGGCACAAACTCCCCGTTAACCTTTACCAAAAAGTAAGCACAAGACATGACCGATAGCGAACGCTGGGATCACAGCATTCATTACTACCCGGTCCTAATGAAAGCCCTCCCGACGCACTCCGCCAAGGCATTAGATATCGGTTGTGGCAACGGTATACTGACGCGACATCTGCGGACGCGAGTGGCGCATGTCATTGGCATTGACATTGATCCGCCGATGATTGAGTTGGCGAAAAAGGAAACTGGTTTGTCCCCAGGCGGAATTGAGTTCGTCTTTGGTGACTTCCTCACCTATCCCTTTGAACTGGAATCGTTCGATGTAATTGCGTCGGTGGCAACGTTGCATCACATAGACACGGTCGAAGCGCTGCAACGGATTCGTGGCTTGCTTCGTCCTGGTGGAACATTGGCCATCATTGGCATTGCCCGATCACGAATTCCGCAAGGTTTGTTCTACAATATCGGCGGCATAGTCGCCTCGCGATTGTTCAAGCTGAAACGAACTTTTTGGCATCACCCTGCCCCTATGGTATGGCCGCCGAAAGATACTTTTGCCGACGTCGAACGCATTGCGAAATCGGTTCTGGGTAAGGACGTCGTCTATCGGCGCCACCTACTATTTCGACTCCAGCGCCGGTCATTAGGTCAACCTCTCTTGTGTCCCTTAGGTCGGGGCACCCTTGGGCACAGGTGCAATTGACACCCGAAACCCTGGATTCTCTAGAAGTGTGCCGATGCCACCCGACGATACTGAGAAATTAAGAAACGCGCAGAAGGAGCATGACGAGCTTCAAGAAGGCGATGTACGAAAACCGCGCTGCTCGCGGTGAGCGAATCCTCTATCCGGCCAGCTCTGGGGTTAGCCATACAACCTAAACAGGTCGCTTTCCGAGTTTCTCGGGGTGGTTCCCTGTAAGCAACTCATCTCTTCCACAAGCAAATCTCAGAAGCATTCTCAAATCGATCTGGTACCGGCGCTGCCTCGTCGTCATTGACTAGCCATCTAAGCAGCCTCCCAAGTTTGTTCTCAGCGACTAACTCCTCAGCAACTCCGGCGTAGAAGCTCGTGTGATTTGAACAAATCGCGGTGACGTAACGTTCTTCGTTCTTGTCTTGGGTAGCGGGCGACGATTCCGGTAGCACAGGAATCAAAGTCGGCAGTTGACGACGGACGCCTATGCCACAGGAGCCTATCCGATCTCGGCGCGTCCGGTCGGCTTCGGGCGAAACAGCTTCTTTACCCCGAGAACCGTTTCCCTGGACTTGCGCCTCATGAAGACAATTAAGATCAATCACGAACGAGCACGACTTCAATTTGGCGCTGAAGCGTTCAACCAGCTGAACCACACCAACCGGCTGCGGGTCAGTCCCTATTACACAAACACTTTCGGTGCGCTTATCGAAGCCCAGAACCCCCGCCAAGTGCAACTTATGTTCCAGATTGAATATTAGAAGTCTGAGGAAAGTGGACTCGACACTCGGGCCTATTCCTTTGAATCGCCGAA
>JAYWBH010000757.1:0-3120 GCA_043781815.1 Bryobacterales bacterium
GCAACCAGGGCAATTGTTCATTGGAAGTACAGGAACTCCTTCGAATTCAAAATAGTGTGGGCCAAGTGCTGCCAAACGATTTCAGAATCTTTGCTCACCGCAGTAAGCGCCGCCATCTCTGCCTGCAAGCCTGTAAACCGTTCCTGTTCCACTGCGGTAGGTACACGGCTCAATGCCAGACGAAACAATGTTGTAATGCGAGCATCGCGCGGTACCAGCAACACACGTTTGGCCAAGGCATCGGCTTGGGCCATCACAAATGGATCGTTCAACATGGTTAGCGCCTGCGCCGGAACATTGGTAACATCGCGCGATCCCCGCGTGGTCATCGGCGTCGGCGCATCAAAAGTTTCCAGAAACTTAGCCCCTTCCATGCGCGTGATCTTGGTGTAAATGGATCGACGACCGTTGCCATCCAGCGGACCCGTGAACAAGCGTCGATATTCCTTGGCCTCTTCGCGATGCGGATCAACGCTCGGCCCATAGAGTTCTTCTTTCAATTGGCCCGCAGCAAGCAGCATGCTGTCGCGAATCGACTCGGCGGTAAGGCGTCGCAAAGGGTAATGGCTCAGAAGGATATTTTGTGGATCAGCTTCGCTAACTCCCCCCGATTGCCGAAACGTTTCCGACATCACCAGACTACGGATAAGCTTCTTCATGGACCATCCGTTTCTGATGAAGTCAGTGGCCAACGCATCCAACAGTTCCGGGTGGGACGGTTTATCGCCCAGCGTTCCAAGGTTGTCCACCGTAGCAGTGATGCCACGTCCGAACACCTGCTGCCAAATCCGATTCACCATAAGCCGTGCTGTAAGTGGATTCTGCGGACTGGCGATGCGATCAGCCAATTCCAGCCGCCCACTGCCCTGGCTGTTTATTGGCGACTGGTTCAGAATACGGCTCAGCAAGCCTCGTGGAGCCAGTGGCCCGAAGCTCTTGGGGTCACCGCTGATGAACACCGCAGTGTCGTGCCCTGGGCCAGCATCGGCCATCGCGTCGACTACTCGCGGTGGTGTAAGCGTGGCCTCCAGACGATGGTAATTTTCAATTAACGCGGCTAGTGTCGGAGTCGCACCTTTCCGATTGGTCACAAGGTTCGACCGCAGCAACCAATTGAGCCACATCACGTCTTGTTCAGTGGATTGTTCCAGCGTCCAACGTTCAATCACCGATTGAATGTGCGCTGTGTAGCGGTCCAGCATCTCTTCCCGATTTCGTGGTTGCCCATAATCGAACACCGCCAGTATGTGCCCCAAATCTTCCTTGGGCGATTCGTCCACGTCGTGCAGCACCGCCTTGGTGAACCCGAAGTAGGACCGGGGACTTTCCATCCATTGCAACTGCTCGCCTTTCAACATTTCAGGACGGTCTGGAATGCGCGGATTGAACAAGCGTGTCACCAGCTCTATAAATATTGGCAGCCGTTCCTGCTTTGCAAAAGTTTCCAGCTTCAACCATCGCAGCGAATCGTTTTCAATGATCTTGTAGTTCTCTCCAATGGCGCAGTTGTCGATGATGGTCCGTCGCGCTCCTAACCTGCCGCCCATCAATTTCAAGCTGACAAACTTACTGTTCTTGGGTAGGGCAGGGGAGCGCATTGCGCCGTTCAACCGCTCAGAATCCAGGAACGTGAAGTTCCCGTTTGGATAAATTCCTTTCACGGCTAAGTCACCGTCGGCAGCGATTGCGAAGTCTCCATTGGCGGAAATGCTGCGGTTCCCGGTCCATCCGTCAAAAGGTTGAAAGTGTTCTTTGTTGAACGCCGTTCGCGAACTGGCTTCTTTCCGATACTGCTGCTCCAAATCAGGTTCCGCGAAATGAAATAAAGGGTAGGACGGATCTTCCATACCAGTTGGCTTGGGCAGAGCTAACAGCGATTTCTTATCGAGCTTCCACAGCCCGGAAAGCTCCTGGCGAATCTTCTGCTTTACTTCACGCAGCTTAAGTAGAGCATCCCCATTCACCGTACTTGTATCGATGGACTGCGACACTTGACGACTGCTGTTCAAGATTCCATACAAGCCGTAATAATCTTCCGTGGGAATGGGATCCAGCTTGTGGTTGTGGCAACGGGCACAGGAGACTGTCATTCCTTGGAATGCCTTGGTCAACGTGTCGATTTGGTTGTCGACAACGTCCGTACCCAATTCCCGGAACTGAATGCAATCGTCATGGCCCGCTTCACCCAGTCGATAAAAAGCAGTGCCGATAATGGATTCGTTGATCTGTTCCACTGCATTAATACGCGGCTTTGGAAGAAGGTCACCAGCCACATGTTCACGAATCAGTTGATCGTAGGGGACATCCTGATTGAAGGCACGAATCAGATAATCGCGATACCGCCACGCACCCAATATTTCGTAGTTCCATTCGTACCCGCGCGTTTCGCCAAAGCGAACAACATCTAGCCAATAGCGCGCCCAATGCTCCCCGAATCGTGGCGATGCAAGCAGTCGATCCACTTCCTGTTCATAGCTCTGAGCTTGATCAATTTCCGCAGCCGTCGGTGGAAGTCCGGTGAGCACTAAGCTGAGCCTGCGCAGCAAAATGCGTTCATCAGCGCGCGGGGATAAGGTGAGCTTCGCCTTCTTCAACGGCAATGAAATATAGTGGTCCATGGGCTGGACGGGCTGCTTGGCCAAAGGCTGAAAGGCCCAGTGTTGCTTCACTTGTTCGGCATAGCGGTCCACTTTTACGGCACCAATCGCAGCAGGCCACACTGCACCATTGCGGACCCATTCCACCAGCGCCGCGATTTCCGAATCCTTCAGTTTGCCGCCCATGGGCATTTTCAATTCCTGATGTTGAACAGCTTTGATCAGCAAACTATCTTGCGGCTTACCCGGAACAATTGCCGGGCCGCGCTTTCCACCTTTCAACAGTGCATCGCGCGAATCCACTCGTAAGCCGGCGAACTGTTTTTCCGCAGCATGGCAGCCGTAGCAATCACGCGCCAACACAGGTCGAACTTTTGTTTCAAACAACTCTGCATTTTGCGCTGAGCATGCGATGATGAAGGCGAATATGATTATGGCTGGACGCATGGTGAATCAGTGACACTCATATCATACAAGGCGGCTAGGGGAAAACGGCTTGAGTTCGGTGATTTTCAAACACCCG